>BEII01000035.1 GCA_002898935.1 bacterium HR32 | reverse complement strand
TCTCCGAAAAAAATCTGCACGGATGCTACGGGACCGGGAGACTCCGCGTCATCGGGCTTGTAACCGATTTTCGCGCCCACGCCCGCTCCACTCCGGGACCGATCCCCTCCCAGGTCCGCGCCGGATCCCGCCTGTCTCCCACGCGCCTACGGTGAAGAGGCGGGAGGGATGCGCCATGGGACAGCCCAAAGAACACCGATACGCCCTGGCGGCGGGACGTGGCCTGGGGATGCAGGCCGCGTGCCCCCCAGAAGACCACCGCCTCGTCCTCCTCCAAGAGAGGCGAAAGCTGCAGCAGGAGCGGCAGCGGCGGGGTGAAGCTCTGCACGTGCACCGGCAGGCCTTGGAGCGGGTGCGGGAACAGCTGGCCCAGGAGCGTACCTTCCACCGGAAGGCGTACGAGCAGAACCGCTGGTGGATCGAGCTCCTCCTCCGGTGGTGGGAGACGCGCCGGGCGGCCTGAGCACCAGCCCTCCTGCCGGGATACACTGCCCTCAAAGCGAGGCGGAGGTGTGCAGATGCTGGACGGGCTGCTGGACCACCTGAAGCAGCTGGCGGAACGGATGGGCGTGCGGGCGGTGTTCGGGGAACCTCTGGAAGTGCACGGCAGGACCTTCGTGCCGGTGGCCAAGGTCACCTACGGGTTCGGGTTCGGCGGGGGCCGGCGCCAGCGCCACGAGCACGAAGCGGACCAGGAGGAGGAACGGGACCACCAGGAAGGCGGGGGAGGGGGAGCCGGTCTGGTAGCGCGGCCGGTGGCGCTGGTGGAGATCCGGGACGACCGGACCCGCGTGCTGCCCGTGTGGGACGCAAACCGCCTTGTGCTGGCTGGCCTGTTGCTCCTCGGGTGGACAGTCTTCTGGTTGAGTCGTCGGCGCCCTCCTCGAAGCTAGAGACGCCCCCAGGGCTTCGCGCTGCTACAGCGCCCTCGACTCCTCCAGCAGCTCCAGAAAGGCCTGCACCACCTGCGGGTCGAACTGGCTGCCCGCGTGGCGCTGGAGCTCCGCCACCGCCTCCGTGTGGCCCCGCGCCACCCGGTACCGGCGGTGGTCGGTCATGGCGTTGTAAGCGTCCACCACCGCGATGATGCGGGAGCCCAGGGGGATCTCCTCCCCCCGCAGGCCGTCGGGGTAGCCGGTCCCGTCCCACCGCTCCCGGTGGTGCCGCACCAGCCGGGCCACTCCCCGGAAGCGCGGCACCGCCTCCAGGATCTGCTCTCCGATCACGGGGTACCGCTGGACCAGGGCCAGCTCGTCTGCGGACAGCGGTCCGGGCTTCCGCAGGATCTCCTCGGGGATGGCCACCTTGCCCACGTTGTGCAACAGGGCGGCCCACCGGACCTCGCGCACCTGCTCCAGAGGGCAGCCCATCCTACGCGCCACCGCCTCCGCCCAGTGGGCTACCACGCTGCCGTGCCCTGCTCCCCCGGCGTCGTGGGCGTCCATGGCCCGCGCCAGGGAGAGCACCACCTCCGTGTACGCGCGCTCCAGGGCGTCCACCACCTCCGCGCGCTCCAGGACGTCCGCGCTCATCTCCGCGAACGCCTGGAGCAGCTGCACGTCTCCGTCCGAGAAGCTCGAAGCTCCCGACCGCCGCGCCACGCCCAGGGCTCCCAACACGCGGCCTCTCGCACGCACCGGCACCACCAGCACCGGCCCGAGCCCCACCACCTGACCGAACAAGGGGTCCTCTGTGGGCTCGTCCAGCCGAACGGCTTCGGCTGTGGACATGGCGCGCGCGTACGCACCCTCCAACGGGAAGCTGGCCCCGGCCAGCCTGTCGAGAGCCCCGTGGACGTAGGCGAGGGTGAAGGAGTCCCCCTCGGGTCCCAGCAGGGCGAGCGCGGCGTGCTCGGCCTCCAGCCGGCGCTGGGCCTGCGCCACGACCCGCGGCCCGACCTCCTCCGAGGTGCGAGCCCACCGGAGGGCCGAAGCGAACTCCTCCAGCGCCTGGAACTGGGCCAGGCGCCTGCGCAGTTCTTCGTCCCGTTCCCGCTGCGCGGTCACGTCCCGCACGGCCAGCATCAGGCCACCGATCTGCGGGTCGGAAATGCGGTTGCGGCCCGTAACCTCTGCCCACCAAGGCAAGCCGGTCCGCAGCAAACGCACGGTCCAAGTATTCTCCCGCCCAGGCTCGGCGTACAGACCCGCGAGCTCTGCACCCGCGAGCTCCCGGTCTTCGTGGTAGACCAACTCCGCAAAGGGCCTCCCCCGTACTTCCTCGGCGCGCAGACCCAGCAACTCCGCAGCGGTCCCGGTGGCGTCGCGGACCACCCGGCTCCCGTCCAGGAGCAGCACGCCCACGGGCGTCTCTTCCAGGAGCGCGCGTTGCCGCCGTGCCTCCACGGCCTGGGCCGCGCCCTGCCGTGCCCACCGCAGCAACGCGGAAAGCTGCGAGAGGAGCCCCTCCAGGACGGACAGCTCCGACCCGGAGAACCCGCGCCCTGGTCCGCTCTCCAGAGCCACCACGGCTTCGTCCAGACCCGCAGACAAGGAGGCCAGAATGCCGTGGGAGCCCTGTCCGGTGAAGGCCGGGTCACCTGCCGTCGGGTGCACGACCTCTGGGCGTCCGCTAGCGACCACACGCCGTGCGGCGCCCTCCTCCCACGGGAAGCTCGAGGCGGGCTCGCGGTCGCCTGCATTCAGTACGCGGACCCACAGGGCGCCCTGCCGTCGGTATACGGCAGCGCCCGACAGCCCCAGTGTGTCCACCAACGTGGAAAGGAGGCAGGACGCCGCTTCTCCGGGGTCGCCGGACGCTGGCCAGGAGGCCGCGAGCCGACTCCACAGCGCCAGGCGCTCTTGCGCCTCGCGGGCCCGCTCGGCCGCGAGGGCCTGCGAAGCCGCAGACCCGGCCACCCGGCAAAGCCTGACCAGGGGGCAAGCGTCCATCTCGGGCTGCCCTTCGTCGTCCGTCCACGCGAGGCAGGCCACACCGGCCACGAGCGCTCCGGAGATCGGGACCAGCAAGACCCTGCGGAACCGGTTTGCGGGCAGGCCGAGCGAGCGGGCGTCGTCCCACGCCCACGTGTCCAGCCACACCGCCTCCCCCCTCGCCGTTTCGGACTGCACCCGCTCCCACAGCGGCTCTGGCATGCCTTCCCGGCACCGCACCGCGACCGCCTGACCCCGCTCGTCCCAGATCCGCACCGCACCCTGGCGCGCGCCGCTCAACGCGCACAGCCAGTCCAGCAACGCCTCTGCCACCGCACCCGCGTGGTCGCGTGAGCCCACGTCCGCCGCGGCCGCCGCCCATCGTTCCCAACGGTCCACCTCGCGCCGCGAGGCGTCCGCCGCCTGTGCCGCTTCGGTCACGTCGGTAGCCAGCAGGGCCACCGCACGGGGGGAGCCGTCGGGGTCGCGCTCCAGGGCCGCGTCCCAGCGGTACAGGCGTGTCCCGCCTGACGAAGGCCAGGAGAGTTCTGTGGAAGCCGCTGCACCCTGCTCCCAGACTTGGGCCACGAGCTCCGCCAGTCGCGCGAAGTGCGGGCCGCCTTCGGCCAGGGGCCTTCCTTCTGGATCACCCTGCAGCCACGCCTCGCGGGCCGCCGCATTGGCGAACGTCACGCGCGACCCCGCTTCCACCCGCAAGAAGGGCACCCGCAGCGCGTCCAGCACCGTACGGGAAGGTCCAGAAGGAGTCAGCAGGTCGGTGACGTCGGTGGCGCAAGCCACCACGCCCACCACGCGTCCGATGGCGTGCCGCACCGGCCCCACCCGCACGGAGTACACCCTTCCGCCGTGGTCGAACCGGTAGCCGTCGGCGATCCCCTGCAAAGCCCGGAGGTGGGCTGCAAGCGGTGGGTACGTGGGGTCGGTGGTCTCGAAGTAGTCGTACACCGTCGTCCCGAGCACCCGGTCCGGCTCGAGCCCGAGCGTGCCCGCCGCAGCTCCGCCCACCACCACGAACCGCAGGGCCCCGTCCGTGGCCCAGATGGCCTCGGGCATCTGCTCCACGAGCCACTGGGACGGGATCCGCCCCTGCACGAACATGCGCTGGCCCTCCAGTTTGCTGGTCTGCGCCACGGTCAACCGTCCGCCTGTTCCTAGTACCCGTACGAGGGTCGCCTTTGTGCAAGCCTTCGCAGCAAGTGCCATGCCATGTGGCCTCGCTCTGGCGAACACATGTCCGAACCATGGCACCGGCCGAGGGTGTATCATCGCCGCAGGATGGCTACGACCGTCTCGAAGGTCGTCCACACCCCTGCGGTGCACAACCCGGGGACGGACTTGGACCTGGCCTGGGTGGCCTCCGTGCGGGTGAACCGGTCGGCGGCGGAGCGGCGCGCCCAGACCCTCCCCGCCCGCCGCACGGTCAAGCGAGAGTGGCAGGTCGCGTGGCTGCTTCGGGCCGTGCGCTGCCTGGACCTCACCACCCTGAGCGGGGACGACACGCCCAGCAACGTCCGGCGGCTCGCCGCGAAGGCGCGGCAGCCGGTCCGGCCGGACATCCTGAAGGGGTTCGGCGTCGAGCCACACGAGGTGCACGTCGCCGCGGTGTGCGTGTACCCGAACCTGCTCCCCGCAGCCCGTGAGGCCCTCGCGGGCTGCGCGGTGCGGGTCGCGTCGGTGGCCGCCGGGTTCCCCGCGGCGCAGACGCCCTTCCGCGTTCGCCTCCTCGAGGTGGAGGAGGCGGCGCGCGCCGGGGCGGATGAAGTGGACGTGGTGGTCTCCCGCGCCCACGTGCTCTGGGGCGACTGGAGGGCTCTGTACGAGGAGGTCCGGGCGTTCCGGGAGGCGGCGGGGAGCTGCCACCTCAAGACCATCCTCGGGACGGGGGAGCTCCCGACCCTGCGGCACGTGGCGCAGGCAGCCCTCGTGTGCATGATGGCGGGTGCGGACTTCGTGAAGACCAGCACGGGCAAGGAAGCGGTGAACGCCACGCTCCCCGTCGGCCTGGTCATGGTCCGTCAGGTGCGCGACTACCACGCCCGCACCGGGTACCGCGTCGGGTTCAAACCCGCGGGCGGGATCCGCACGGCCAAGCAGGCGCTGGAGTGGCTCGCGCTCGTGCGGGAGGAGCTCGGGGAGAGCTGGACGCGACCCGAGACCTTCCGGATCGGCGCCAGCAGCCTGCTGACGGACTTGGAGCGGCAGCTCAGCTACCACCTCACCGGGCGCTACTCCGCGGCCCACCACCACCCCATGCCGTGAGCACCCGCGTCCGCGACCTGCTGGAGACGTTGGACTACGGGCCCGCGCCCGAAGACCCGCGTCCTGCCCTCCGGTGGCTGGACGCCCGCCAGCGCCGCTTTCACCTGTTCATTGGCAACGAGTGGACAGAGCCCCGAAGCGGGGAGTGGTTCGAGACCCGAAACCCTGCCACGGGGGAACTCCTGGCGCACGTCCCCCAGGCGGGCCCGGAGGACGTGGAACGCGCGGTGCGCGCGGCCCGGGAGGCGCTGCCCACCTGGAGCCGAACCCCGGACCACGTGCGCGCCCGCTACCTGTACGCCATCGCCCGACAGGTGCAAAAGCACGCCCGGCTCCTGGCGGTGCTCGAGACCCTGGACAACGGCAAGCCCATCCGCGAGAGTCGGGACATCGACGTGCCGCTTGTGTCCCGGCACTTCTACCACCACGCGGGGTGGGCGCAGCTGCGCAGTAGCGCGTTTCCCGGCTACGCCCCGGTGGGCGTCGTGGGCCAGATCATCCCCTGGAACTTCCCGTTGCTCATGGTGGCGTGGAAGGTGGCCCCAGCCCTGGCCGCGGGCTGCACCGTGGTCCTCAAGCCCGCCGAGTTCACACCGCTCACGGCCCTGGCGTTTTGCGAGCTGCTCCTGGAGGTCGGGTTACCCCCGGGGGTCGTGAACGTGGTCACCGGCGATGGCCGGACCGGCGAGCTGTTGGTCCAGCACCCGGAGGTGGACAAGATCGCGTTCACCGGTTCCACGGAGGTGGGCCGCCGGATCCGGCAGCTGACCGCCGGCACCGGCAAGCGCCTGTCGCTGGAGCTCGGCGGCAAGTCGCCCTTCTTGGTGTTCGAAGACGCGGACCTGGACGGTGCGGTGGAAGGGGTGGTGGACGCCATCTGGTTCAACCAGGGCCAGGTGTGCTGCGCGGGTTCCCGCCTCCTCCTGCAGCAGAGCGTGGCAGACCGCTTCCTGGAAAGACTGCGCGCCCGCATGGAGACCCTCAGGGTCGGCGACCCGATGGACAAGGCGGTGGACATGGGCGCCATCGTGGCGCCGGTGCAGCTGGAGCGCATCCGTCAGCTGTGCGAGGTGGGGCTCGCAGAAGGCGCCCGGATCTGGCAGCCGTCCTGGGCCGTGCCCCGGGACGGCCTGTTCTTCCCGCCCACCCTCTTCACCGAGGTCTCCCCGGCCAGCACCCTCGCGCAGGTGGAGATCTTCGGCCCGGTGCTGGTCAGCATGACCTTCCGGAGCCCCACTGAGGCGGTGGCGCTCGCGAACAACACGCGCTACGGGCTCGCGGCCAGCGTGTGGACCGAGAACTTGAACTTGGCCCTGGACGTCGCCCGCCGCCTCCAGGCCGGCACCGTGTGGGTCAACTGCACCAACCTCTTCGACGCCGCCAGCGGGTTCGGGGGATACCGGGAGAGCGGCTTCGGACGCGAGGGGGGCCGGGAGGGGATGTGGGAGTACCTCCAGCGCCCCGGCAAGCCGCTCGCCGCCTGGCCCGCCGGAGGGGGGTCGGTCCCCGAAACCGACTTGCCTCCCGCGAGCCCTCCGCAGCCGGCTGCCCTACCTGCGGTGGACCGCACGCCCAAGATGTACGTGGGGGGCCGCCAGGTCCGGCCGGACGCGCCTTACGTACGCTTCGTGTACGGCCCGGACGGCCGCCTGGTCGGCGAGGTGGGCGAGGGCAACCGCAAGGACGTCCGCAACGCGGTGGAAGCCGCCAGGTCTGCGCTCCCCGGCTGGGCCGGCACCTCCGCCCACGCCCGCGCGCAAGTCCTGTACTACCTGGCGGAGAACCTCGAAGCGCGCGCAGCGGAGTTCGCTGCCCGCATTGCCGCCATGACCGGCGAAAGCGCCCTCGCGCAGCGCGAGGTCCAGGCTACGGTCCAGCGCCTGTTCAGCTACGCGGCGTGGGCCGACAAGTTCGACGGCGCGGTCCACTCCACCGCCGACCCTCGGTGCCTGGTCCTCGCCCTGCACGAGCCCGTGGGCGTGGTGGCGGCGGTCTGCCCTGACGCGTTCCCCTTGCTGGGACTTGTGTCGCTGGTCGCACCCGCCGTCGCCTCCGGCAACACCGTGGTGGCCGTCCCCTCCCAACGCCACCCCCTCGCGGCCACCGACTTCTACCAGGTCCTCGACACCTCGGACGTGCCCGCTGGGGTCGTTAACATCGTCACCGGAGACCGCGACACCCTGGCCCTCGTGCTGGCCCAGCACGACGACGTGGACGCGGTGTGGTACTTCGGGACGCGGGAAGGAGCCGCGGCCGTAGAGCGCGCATCCGCCGGCAACCTCAAGCGGACCTGGACAGACACAGAGCCCCGGGACTGGCTGGACCCGGCCTGGGCCGAGGGAGACGAGTTCCTGCGACAGGCCACCCAGGTGAAGAACGTGTGGATCCCCCACGGGGAGTGAAGGGCGCCACCGCACTCCTTGCCGCGCTGGCCTGTGCGTGCGCCGGAGCGCCGGACGTGGCCGGGACCTGGCTCGGCACGTGGCAGGGCTCGGACGGCCGTTCGGCTGGCGGTTTTCGCGTACACGTGGCCCAGCAGGGGAACCGGATCTCCGGCCGGATCGAGGTGGAGGGCGCGTGGTTTTCCGAAGCCCGGATCGACGGGGTGGTGGAGGGCTCCCGGGTCCGCTGGGGAGTGCTGCGCGGTGGCGTTGCGGTGCTGCAGTTCGACGGCAGGCTGCAGGACGGGCAGGCGTCCGGCGTGTACCGGGTACCGGGGGGCACCGGAGGTCGGTGGTCCGCGCGCCGCGTGCGCGGGCCGTAGGAGGTCGTGGGTGGCCTACGAAGTGATCGTCGTCGGCCTGGGTGGGGCCGGAAGCGCCGCCACCTACCACCTGGCGCGCAGGGGTCTGAGGGTGCTCGGCCTGGAGCGATTCGGCCCGCTGCACGAGCGCGGGTCTAGCCACGGGCACACCCGGATCACCCGCCAAGCCTATTTCGAGCACCCCGATTACGTGCCGTTGCTGCTGCGCGCCTACGAACTGTGGGAGGAGCTCGAGCGCGCGTGCGGGAACCAGTTGCTGCTGGTGTGCGGCGGGCTCATGGTGGGCCGTCCGCAGGGAGAGCTGGTGGCCGGGGCGCTACGCAGCGCCCGAGCCTACGGGCTGCCCCACGAAGTCCTGAGCCCGCAGGAAGTGCGCTCTCGCTTCCCGGCCTTCCACCTGGCGGAGGGCGAGGTGGCGCTGTACGAGCCGCGGGCGGGCGTACTCTTCCCGGAGTCCTGCGTGCGCGCCCACCAGGAGCAGGCGCAGGCTCAGGGTGCGGAGTTGCGGTTCCACGCGCGGGTGCTCGACTGGGAATGCGACGGCGGGCGGGTCACCGTCCGAACCGAGGACGGAACCGTAGAAGCTGGTTCCCTGGTCCTCACCGCGGGTGCCTGGATGCCGGACCTGGCCCGCTTGCCGCTCCCGCTTTGGGTGGAACGCCAGGTGGTTTTCTGGTTTGTACCTAGGCGGCCCGAATGGTTCGGACCCGACCGCTGTCCGGTCTTTGTCTGGCAGGCCGACGACGGCTTCTTCTACGGGATCCCTGCGGTGGCGGGGCGGGGCTTCAAGGCTGCACGCCACCACGGTGGGGAGCGTGTGGATCCCGACCAGGTCCCTCCGGCCCGGCCTGAGGAAGCCAACTGGCTACGGGCCCGCCTCGCCCGGCGCCTGCCTGAGGCAGACGGCGGGCTGGAGGGTGCGGTGACCTGCCTGTACACCAACACGCCGGACGAGCACTTCGTGGTGGACCGCCACCCGGAGTTCCCCAACGTGGTGGTCTGCTCGGCCTGCTCCGGCCACGGGTTCAAGTTCACCAGCGTCGTGGGCGAGGCGGTAGCCGACCTGGCCTCCGAAGGGGCCACCCGTCTGCCCGTGGGGTTCCTCTCCCTGCGCCGGTTCCTCTAGACCACCCCAAAAATCGCTGCGCGCTTTTTGGGGACCCCGGTCCGTGTTGGCGACGACGGCTTTTCCAGGACAAGCTTCTCTGGCGAGACCATCCCAGTCCCCCTCTTCACGAAGGTTTCTCGGACACGCTCCGGGCGCTCGGTGCGCTACACTACGCACAGATGGAGACCGGGGTCCCGACCGCCGCGCGTTCCCACCACGTACCGCCCGGGGAGCTGCCCCTGTCCCGGATCCTGCACGAAGCCCTCTCCCAACCCGAGGGCCCGCTCACCGTGGGTCGGCTCGCGGAACGCATGGAGGAGCGCGGGTTCGGGCTCATCCTGATCCTGCTCGCCCTGGTGACCATGATCCCCATCCTCCCTCCGGGCACCTCCGGCATCGTGGGCCTGCTGTACGTGGTGGGTGCCGTGCAGATGGCGATGGGCAGGCGCCGGCCGTGGCTGCCCCGCCGCGTATCCGAGTACCGCCTGTCGGAGCGCACCGTGGCCGGGCTGCGCGACCGCGGTGTTGCGCTCCTGCAGCGGGTGGAAAGGTTCTCCCGCCCCCGGTGGACTCCGCTCGGGGACGAAGCACTGCTGCGGGTGACGTCGGTGGTGGTCCTGGCCATGGGGGTGGTCCTGTTCCTGCCGCTACCCTTCCTGAACACCTTGCCGGGCCTCTCGAT
>BEII01000034.1 GCA_002898935.1 bacterium HR32 | reverse complement strand
TCCGACGCCGCAGGTCACCTCAGGTCCCACGCAGCCGCCCCGCGCCCCGACCCCGCTTCCTCCGGGCCTGGCCGACGTGGTCCGGGAGGTGTACGAGCAAGCGCGGGGACGGGAGCTGTGGGCCGCCGCGCGCGCGGAGCACGAGCAGCTGGCGCAGCAGTACCGGCTTGCCACGGAGGAGCGGGTGCGCCAGGCCACCATCTACCTGCGACTCAACACCTTCCCCTTCGAGCGCCTGGTGGTGGTCCCCAACCTGCTGGGCCCGCGCGACCAGGTCCGCGCGGTTTCCGTGGGGGGAGTCCTGCACGTGGTGGTCGGTCCGTCGTCCGCGCCCAACGTCCGCGGGGTGCTGCGGGCCTTCCTGGGGGCGGTGCTGGAGCCGCCCACGGCGGCCGCCAAGGACGAGGTGGACAGGCTGAAGGGCCTTTATGACCTGGTGCGGGACGAGGTGAGCTCCCGGGGGCTCCGGGAGTGGGAGCAGGTGGTGCGGGAGAGCCTGGTCCGGGCGGTGGAGGCGCGGCTGTTCCTGCCCGGTCGGGACGAGCAGGACAGCTTCCTCGACACCTCCTTCAACGAGGGACTGATCCTCGTGCGGCACTTCGCAGGGCGCCTGGACAGCCTGGAGCGCGGGGAGGTGAACCTGTCGCAGTTCGTGCAGCAGGCCCTCCAGAGTGCCAACGCGGACCAGCTCCGGCAGCAGTGGCAGGGGCGCAGCAGGAGGTAGCGGGACTTGGTCCGGACCCTGGACCGCTACGTGGTCAGCGAGCTGGTCCCCCCGTTCCTCATGGGGGTGTCCGTCTTCCTGGTCCTGCTGGTAGGGGACATCCTGTACGTCCTGGCGGAGTACCTGGCCCGCGGCCAGGTCCCGCTGGGAGCCCTGCTGCGGCTGTTGTTCTACAAGCTCCCGCACATGCTGGTGCTCACGTTCCCCGTGTCCACCCTGTTCGGCACCCTGCTCGGGGTGGGACGGCTAGCCCGGGACAACGAGATCACCGCTCTCCGGATGGCGGGGCTCCCGTTCGTGCGGATCTTCCTGCCGGTGGCCGTGTTCGCCCTGGCGGTGGCAGCGGCTTCCTTCTGGGTGAACGAGTACCTGACACCGTGGGCGAACCAGCAGGCGGACCAGCTCATCCGTCAGAGCATCTTCCGGGAGATCTTCCCCCGGGTGCGGGAGAACGTGTTCTTCCGGGGCCCCGAGAACCGCTACTTCTACGTCCGGCGCGCTGACGAGACCCACCGGGTGCTGGAGGGCGTGATGATCTACGAGCCCACAGCCGCCTTCCCGCGCCTGATCACCGCCAAGCGCGCCCGGTACGGGGAGGGCTGGTGGCACCTGGAGGACGGGGTCCTCCGGGAGTTCGACCAGAACGGGTTCACCAGCTACGAGGCCGGCTTCGCTCGGTTCGACGTGCGGGTGGAGGCAGACTGGCAGGGGTTTCTGCTGCAGCAGAAGACCCCCGACCAGATGTCCGCCGCGGAGCTGCGGGAGCACCTGAAGGAGCTTCAGCGCAGCGGCCTGGAGACCCGGGCGGTGGCGGTGGACTACTACTTCAAGTTTGCGGCTCCCTTCGCGGTGCTGGTGTTCGCCCTGGTGGCAGCTCCCCTGTCCCTGCACGGCGCCCGGGGAGGTCGGTTCACCGGGGTGGCGGCGGCCATCGTGCTGGTCTTCATCTACTACGTGGTCATGTCCACCGCGCGGGCGTGGGGTCGGGCGGGCGCCCTGCACCCCTTCCTGGCCGCATGGGCGGCCAACCTGCTGTTCCTGGTGGCGGGGATCCTGGGCTACCTGTGGGTGGAGGGGGTTTTCTTCCGTCCCGCGGAGCTGCTCGGACGGCCGCCCCGCGTGAAGGAGGCCGCCTCCGGTGGTGCGGGCTAGTCCTCTGTGGAGGCGGGCAGGCGGGGCGCTGGCCCTGGCGGCCCTGGCAGGCGCAGGCTATCTCTGGGCGGCCCGCAGCGCCCGCACGGACCAGTCCGTAGCCGTCCCCTCGGCGCCCGTCCGGCTGGAGGCCCGGCAGACGCGCCTGGTGGTCCGGCACGAGGGCAGGCCGCAGGTGGACCTGCAGGCGCAGCGGGTGGAGGTCTCCCCGGACCTCATGAGCGCCACCCTGGAGGACGTCCGCCGCGCGGTGGTGTTCCGGGAGGGACAGGAGTTCCTGTACGTGCGGGCCCGGCGCATCGTGCTGAACCGCCAGACCCAGAACTTCGTGGCCACCGGCGGGGTGGAGGTCACCTCGCCCAAGGGCGACTGGCTGAGGGCGCCCGAGCTCGTGTACCACAACGACCGTGCGGTGCTGAGCTTCCCCAAGGGGGTGGAGTTCCAGCTGGGCAAGACCCAGGCTCGGGTGCGGTCGCTGCGCTACTTCGTCAAGCAGGACGTGGTGGAGATGGAGGGCGGGGTGGACCTGCAGCTGGACGTGCGGGGACAGCCCTCCCCCACGCCGTCGCCGACGGCAGGGCCGTGAGACGCTGGCTCGCCGCTCTGACGCTGGCGCTGGTCGCCATTGGCACCCACGCGCGGGCCCAGCAGCCGGTTCCCCCGCCCGAGGGAGAGCGTGGACGGCTGCGGGCGGAGCGAGTGCGGTACGACGCCCGCAACGGGGTGTTCGAGGCGCGCGGCAACGTGCGCCTGGAGCTCGGGGACACCACCATCACCTGCCAGGTCCTCACCTACCACGAGCGGGACCGGGTGGCCTGGGCCGAGGGCAGCGTGGAGGTGGTCCAGAAGGGGACCACCCTGCGGGCGCCTGTGGTGAAGTACGAGGCCAACCCCCGCATCACCTACGCCTCCGGGGGTGTGGTGGTGGTGCAGGAAGACCTGGAGCTGCGCAGTCAGAACCTCAAGTACCGCCACCAGGAGGAGGTGGCGTTTGCGGAGGGCGCGGTACAGCTCACCACCCGCAACGGGCGGCTGGAAGCTCCGTCCCTGTGGGCGGATCTCAAGAACAAACTGGCGGAGGCCAGCGGACCCGCAAAGCTGGTGCGCAGGGGTGGTGCGCCTCCGCGGGGACGCGAGGGCGACCGGGTGCTGGCGGCGCTGGCCAAGGAGGACACCACCATCACCTCCCGGGGCCCCATGAAGTACGCCTGGCTGCGCACCGAGGAGGCGACCGCGCAGGAGTCCGTCCGTCTGGAACAGGTGGACAAGGACGCCCGCGCGGAGCGCATCACGTACTCGGAAGGCGAGGACCGCATCGAGCTGGTGGGGTCCGTGCGCCTGCACCAGCGCAGCGGCCAGTGGCTGGTGCGGGAGCGGCTGGTGCGTCCGCCGAGGGACGAGGAGGAGCGCAAGGCCCTGGAGACCCCCGCGGTGCTGGAAGCAGACCGCGTGGTGATCGTCCTCAGCAGCCGCAACAGCACCGCCACCGGCAACGTGCGGGTCACCCAGGAAGGGCGCAGGGCCACGGGGGACCGCGCGGAGTACGACGACCAGGAGGGCAGGATCGTCCTGTCGGGCCGTCGGGTGCGGCTGGAGCGGGAGGACGGGAGCTGGCTGGAGGCGGAGCGGGTGGTGGTCTCACTGCGGGAGGACACCTTCGAGGCCCACGGGGCTGTGGACACTACCTTCCCCGTGCGCCGGTGAACCGCGGGGCGCCGCCCGCCGACTAAACGGGCGGAGGGCGGCAGCGAAGGAGGGTCCGGCGGGCGCGTCGAACCGTTCGAAGACGCCATGACGGACCGTGAGCTGCTGCGGCTGGTCGCGCAGGGCGACGTCACCGCCTTCCGGGAGTGGTACGACCGTCACAGCGGCCCTCTGTTCGCGTACCTCCTCCGGCTCCTGCGGGACGCGCATCTGGCGGAGGACGTGCTGAGCGAGGCCATGCTGACCGTGTGGACGGACGCACGCCGGTACCGGGGCGAAAGCAGCCCACGGACCTGGCTGTACGCCATCGCACGGAACAAGGCCACCGACCGGCTGCGCCAGCGCGTGGTTTGGCCCCTGGAGGCCCTGGACGGACAGCGGGTAGACGGGGAGGCGGAACGGGTGGACACGCGGGTGGCCGTGGAGGAGGCTCTGAAACGCCTGCCGCCGGACCAGCGGGAGGTCGTGGAGCTGGCGTTCTTCCACGGTTTCGCGTACGAGGAGATCGCGCGAATCGTGCGGTGTCCGCTGAACACGGTTAAAACGCGCATGTTCCTCGCCAAGCAGAAGCTGCGGGCGCAGCTCGGTGACGCGGGCGGCCGCGTGGGGGAGGCGGGAGGATGACCCTGCCCCACGAGACGGCGGAGCTGCTCCTGCCGTGGTTCGTGGCGGGCACGCTGCCCGAGCCGGAGCGGTCGGCGGTAGAAGAGCACGTCCGGGACTGCGAGGTGTGCCGCCGCGAGGAAGCGTGGCTTCGGGAGGTCGCGGATGCGGTACGCTCCCGTCCGGTGCCGTCGCCCGCTCCGGAGCTCGGCGCCCGGGTCCTTGCCCGGCTTGCGGCCCGGACGGCTGCGGGCCCGTGGTGGCAGAGGGTGTGGCGAGTGCGGGAGGCGCGGGCGCTTCTGGCTGTAGCGGTGGTGGAGGCGGTAGCCCTCGCGGCCCTGGTGGTGTCATGGACCCCGCAACCGCCCGCGTTCCGGACCCTGGGCGGCCCCACGGCCGCCCACGTGCAGGTGGTGTTCCGTCCGGACGCCACGGAAGCCGGGATGCGTGCGACGCTGCTGCGTGTGGGTGCTACAGTGGTGGAGGGGCCGGGCGCGACGGGCGTCTACCGCCTGCGGCTGAGGCCCGGTTCCGACCCCAGGGCCGTGGCGGAGCAGCTGCGGAACGACGCCCTGGTCCGGTTCGCGGAGCCCGAGCCGTGAGGTGGGCGATCTGCGTGGTCGGGGGGATCGCGGCGGCGCTGGCCGCCGCGAGCGTTTTTCCCGTTCAGGCCCAGAAGCCCGACCCGCCCCAGCCTCCTGGCCAGCCGGGCCAACCCCCGGGTACCCCGCCGCAGCCGCCAGGCGGCACGGTCCCGTCCGAGTTGCGCGACTCCCAGCCTCCCGCATCGGGTTCCTGGACTTCCGAGGGTGCCGGCGGCGCGGAGTTCGGCGGCGGCGTGCGCACCGCCCGGGTACGGGAAGGGGAGGTCCTGTCCGCGCAGGTGGCCGTGCGCTCACAGGTCGTCCGCGAGGTGCGGGTGGAGTGGTCCGTGGACGGGGAAGTGCTGGGCGTGGGGACCGAGCGCGTGGAGCCCGGGGTGCGCGTGTTGCGAAGCCCCCCGCTGCCCACCCGCGTCCCGGGCAACTACCTGGTGGATGTGAAGCTCGACGGCAGGCCGGTGCACGGAGCCAGCTACACGGTCCTGGGGAAGGTGCCGATGCCGCCCGTACGGGAAGTCGTGGCCCTGCTGGACCCACCTGCCGGGCGGGCTTCGGAACTGGCCGGCCGTGTCGGCCTGCGCTTGGTGCGGACGCACGAGCTCGCGAGCGGACCCCTCCAGGCGGTCTTCGAGGTGCCATCCCACCTCACGCCGGAGGCGGTGGCCTCCCGGCTGCGGCAGGAGCCCGGCGTGCTGGAGGCAGCACCGAACACCTTCCAGAGGGTGATGGTCGGCCCGGCGGGCGGGCTGCAGTACGCTCCGGCCCTGCTGCAGCTCAGGGCCGTGCACCCGTGGGCGACGGGGAAGGGCGTGACCGTGGCCGTGGTGGACACCGGAGTCGATCCCGACCACCCAGAGCTCCGCGGGCGGGTGCAGGCCGCCGAGGACCTGGTGGGTGACGGTTACCGGGGTGAGGTTCACGGCACCGCGGTGGCCTCGATCCTGAGCGCGGTGGGCCGTCGGATGTCCGGGGTGGCGCCGGACGCTCGGGTAGTGGCCCTCCGGGCGTGCGTGCCCTCACGTCCCGGAGGGCTGGATGCCGCCTGCCCCGTGGACGCCCTGGTGAGAGCTTTCGACCGGGCCTTCCTCCTGGGCGCGCGGGTCGTCAACGCCAGCGTGGGCGGCCCGCCCAACGGCGTTCTGCGCCGGGCGGTGGAGAGGCTGGTGTCCCTGGGGCTGTTTGTGGTGGCGAGTGCTGGAACTGCGCAGGACGAATATCCCTCTTACCCGGCAGCGATCCCGGGCGTGGTGGCCGTGGGCGCCACCGACGCGCAGGATCGACTGTACTCCCTGAGCCCCCAGGCACCTTTCGTGGCGCTGGTGGCGCCCGGGGTGGACGTCCTGGCCGCGGTCCCGGGCGGACGCTACGCCTTCTTCTCCGGCACTTCCTTCGCGGCCCCCCACGTCTCCGGCACCGCAGCTCTGGTCCTTCAAGCTGCGCCCTCCGCCCGGAACGGTTCGCTCGCGGGCGCCCTCCGGTCCACGGCCATGGACCTGGGCCCTCCCGGTTGGGACCCTGCCTTCGGGGCAGGCCGCATCCGGCCCTGCCTGGCGTTCCAGCAGGTGGCGCACGCGGGGGTATGCCGCTGAGGGCAGCGTGGCCGCAGTGCGCGCTCCCCGGAAGGGGAGCGCCTGCGCCGGTGTGGCTCCTGGCGTGCCTGCTGTCCGCAGCCGTCCTGGCGGGCTGCGGCGGGGGTGGCGGGGCTGTCTCCGGCGGGATTTCTGGCCGGGTGTTCGAGGGAGCGGGCACGGACGGAGGCTGGTCCGGAAGGCCTGTGGCCGGAGCGCGGGTGACCTACCAGGGCCCTGGGGGCACGGTCACCGTGACCACGGACGCTTCAGGGTCCTTTTCCCTGGCCGTCTCGCCCACAGGCGCCTTCGACCTCCACGTGGTCCCTCCGACGGGCGACGTGGCGGCGTTTTCGGCTTACGGCCTGCCTGCTCAGGTGAGCGCGAGGCCCCTGGCCATATACCTCTCGCTGCGCCGGCCGGCGGGGGGACCACCGCCCCGGTCCGGCGGCGGCAGCGCCGCCAGCGCTGTGACCGGCCGCCTCCTGGACGCTTCGGGCAACCCTCAGCCGGGCGCTCCGCCGGACTTCGGGTCGGTGGGTGACCCGGGGACGGTGGGTTTCGTGTGGTGGGGGTTCTACCGGGCGCAGTCGCCGGGATGCCCGCGCTGCTACTCCACTTTGTCCGGCCCGGACGGCGGGTTCGACGTCCAGGGGATCATGGGAGGCGAGAGGGCCGGCCGCACCCACCCGTTTTTTGCCGGCAACTACGACGGGATCTCCGACGGGGGGCGGGTCCTGCACTACACTCAGTTCGCGTACCGGCCTGCGGTGGACGTCCTGCGCAGCGGGCCCACACCGCTCGGGGACGTGGTTATGAGGCCGGTGGCGGCCAGCTTGCCGCTCCTGTACGACCCCAGCGCCCTGGCCCTGGTGAACGGTTACGGCGCCGGCGGACTCAGCTACGCGTTCGTCCAGATGTACACCAGCATCGCCTCCCAGCCCCTGGAACTCGCAGAGGTGGCGGCCGGCCCGGCCGTGGGCGGGGGCCTCAGCGGCCAGCCCGCGCCCGTGCCGGAGATCCCCGAGTCGCAGTCCACGTACTTCTTCGCCACGGCTTTTGCCTTCGACCTGAGTGCTCCGGTCACCGCGGAGTTCGCCCTCACCACGGCCTTCCGGGTCTCGGGCCAGCCCCTGCGGGTCGGGTACCTGACCCCACCCCGGTCCCTGCAGACGGGCAGCGGAAGCCGCAGGACCCTGAGCTGGGTTACCCCTGCGGGCGCCACCCTCCAGTACGCGGCGATCACGGACACCGCTCTGGTACCCTGGTGGGAGGCGGTGCTGCCGGGGGGTACGGGTTCGGCAGCCGTCCCCGTGGACCTGCAGCCGGGCCCGTATTACGCGTTCGTGTACGCCACCGACGCCCTGCGGCCCGAGGAGGTGGTCTCCGGCGCGGTCCGGCTGCCGCGGCGCAGCCTTGGCTGGCGGAAGCCGGGCGAACGCCGGCCGCTGCGGCGCGGACCCTGGACGAACTTGGACCGCACGCCCTTCGCGGGCAACATGGTCCGGGAAGCGTACAGCGACCTGGTGAGCTTCTCGGTACCGTAAAAGGAGCCGGACGGTGCGACGTGCGACTTTGTTGGTGGTCCTGGCGCTCGTGGCCAGCGGGTGCGGCAGCGGCCCCGTGCGGGTCGGGGGCCCTCCGCCGGGCTCGTACGTGCCCGGCGAGGTGGTGGTGAAGTACCTGAGCGGGGTGCAGCCCACCGCGGCGGAGGTGGCCGCGGTGCGCGGTGCCGTGTTGCGCAGGGGCTTCCGGGCACGGGTGGCTGGCGGTGAGTTCAACCTGGCGCTGGTGCGGGTACCGGAGGGCCAGGAGGCGGCATACATCGAGCAGTTCCAGCGCAGGCCGGAGGTGGTGTACGCGGAGTACAACTTCCGGGTCCGCAGGCTGCCGGTTGTCGCCGCCTCCGGGGCCAGCGGGCGGTCGGTAGCCGCCTCCCGTCCGTCCCTCCGCCGCCAGGGAACCCTGGACTGGACCACCGTGACCGACCCCAAGCTCACGGAGTGCGACCCCGCCTTCCAGGTCACCCGCCTCAACGGCCAGACCACCCAGTGCACCGACACCGACCGCAGCGCCAGCTGGCAGTGGGACCTGTGGCGCATGCGCGTCCCGGAGGCGTGGGAGCTGGCGGACGGGGCCGGGGTGGTGGTGGCGGTGGTGGACGAGGGCGTGGACGCATCCCACCCGGAGTTCGCCGGGCAGCTGGAACTGCCCGCCAGCGGCTGCCAGACCGATACCGTGGACGGCGACTACGACCCCTCCGACACCGGCGGCCACGGCACCCACGTGGCGGGTACCGTGGCAGCGGCGGCCAACGGCGCGGGTGTGGTGGGCGTGGCGCCGAGGGCCAGAATCCTGCCGGTGCGGGTCCTGGGGCCGCTGGGGGGAACCGTGTTCAGCGTGGCCACGGGTATCGTGTGCGCGGTGGAGCACGGCGCCCGGGTCCTCAACCTGTCCCTGGGATCGCCGGCGTACTCCAGGGCTCTGGAGGACGCGGTGCGCACCGCGACCGACGGCGGCGCGGTGGTGGTGATGGCCGCGGGCAACGAGTTCCAGCAGGGCAACCCGCGCACCTACCCGGCGGCCTTCGCGGAGACGGTGCGGGGCGCGGTGGGCGTGGGGGCCAGCGCCCCGGACGACCGCGTGGCCAGCTTCTCGAGCTCGGGACCGTGGGTGACGGTGGTGGCACCGGGCACCACCGTGTACTCCACGCTGCCCGTCTCCCAGGGCAGCTACGGGTTCCTGCAGGGCACCTCCATGGCGAGCCCCCACGTAGCCGGGGTCGCGGCGCTGGTTCTTTCCCGCAAGCCGTCCCTGACCCCGGCCCAGGTCCGCAACCTCCTGGAGACCACAGCGTTTCCGCCGTGCCCGGGCTACCCCAGGCCGGACTACTCGGGTGCGGGTACCTGCGGAACGTATTCTCCGCAGGCTGCGGGCAGCTACGGGTGGGGCGTCGTGGACGCCCGGGCCGCGGTAGAAGCCACCAGCCCCTGACGTGCGGTCCCTCCTGGCTGTGGCCGTCGCCGGGATCCTCGCTGCCTGCGGAGGCAGCCCGCCGGTGGCCAGCACGCCCACCCCCTGCCCGGCTTCCGGTGGCCCGCCCGACCCCGGCGGCGGCACGACCCTGCGGGGCTTCGTGTTCGAGGGCGAGGGTACGGACGGCGCGTGGTCCGGAAGGCCGGTGGCCTGCGCCCGGGTAGTGGTGGTCACGTCCAACGGGTCCGTGGAGCTTTCCACGGACGCCCGGGGTTTCTTCGACGTGGGCAGCACCCCCACGGAGTTCAGCCTGCACGTGTTCCCGCCGCAGCCTTCCCAGGCCTCCTCCGTGTCGGTCCTGGACGGCCGCACCGCGAACACGGGCCAGGTGGTGCGGGTGTACCTGCCCCTGAACCGCCCTGCGGGGAGCCCGGGCCGCGACCCGGGCGGCAGCCTCCAGCTGGCCCTCACCGGGCGGCTGGTGGACGC
>BEII01000033.1 GCA_002898935.1 bacterium HR32 | reverse complement strand
GCCTCCGTGGGCTACGGACCCGACGGCGTCAGCTACAACTTGAACGCAGACAGCGCCGCCGCGGCCCTGGCGGTGGCCCTGCGGGCGGACAAGCTCATCGTCCTCACGGACGTGGAAGGGATCTACCGCGAGACCGAGCACGGCACCCGGGAGTTGCTCTCCGAGCTCACCCCGGAGGCCGCGCGGACGCTGATCACCGAAGGGGTGGTCTCCCGGGGGATGATCCCCAAGGTGGAAGCGTGCCTGGCGGCGCTGGAGGGCGGGGTCCGCAGCGCCCACATCATCGGCGCAGAAACCCCGCACGGGCTGCTCGTGGAACTGTTCACGGACACGGGGATCGGTACCATGATCCGGCGTCGCAACGGGGAGGCGTGATGGACACCTACACCGTGTTGGAGTGGTCGGACCGCTACCTCATGCCCACGTACCGGCGCCAGCCGGTGGCGTTCGCCCGTGGCCGCGGCGCGCGCCTGTGGGACCTGGACGGGCGCGAGTACTTGGACTTCGTGGCCGGGATCGCGGTGACGAGCCTGGGCCACGCCCACCCCGCCTGGGTGCGGGCGGTGACCGAACAGGTGGCCCGGTACGTGCACGTCTCCAACCTGTACCACATCCCCGAGCAGGCGCGGGCGGCCAAACTCCTCGTGGAGCGCTCGGGGCTCGGCCGGGCCTTCTTCTGCAACAGCGGGGCGGAGGCCAACGAGGCAGCCATCAAGCTGGCCCGGAAGTGGGCCAAGCGCCACAGGGGCCCGCAGGCGTACGAGATCGTCGTGGCCCACAACAGCTTCCACGGCCGCACCCTGGCCACCGTGGCGGCCACCGGCAACCCCCGTTACCAGCAGGGGTTCGAGCCGTTGCCCCAGGGCTTCCGGTTCGTCCCCTTCAACGACCTCGAGGCCGCCGAGCGCGCGGTGGGTCCTGCCACCTGCGCCGTGCTCATGGAACCGGTCCAGGGCGAGGGCGGCGTGGTGCCCGCGGATCCCGACTACCTGCGCGGCCTGGAGCGGCTCTGCCGCGCGCAGGGGGTGCTGTTCGTGCTGGACGAAGTGCAGACCGGCGTCGGCCGCACGGGCCGCTGGTTCGCCTACCAGCACTTCGGCGTTCAGCCGGACGTGGTCACCCTGGCGAAGGGGCTCGGCGGCGGGGTGCCGGTGGGCGCGGTGCTCGCCCGGGAGGAGGTGGCGTGCGCCTTCGAGCCGGGTGACCACGGTTCCACCTTCGGCGGCAACGCCCTGGCCGCGGCGGCCACCTGTGCGGTCCTGGAAACCCTGGAGGCGGAAGGCCTGGTGGAACACGCGCGCCAGATGGGCGAGCGCCTGGCAGGACATCTGCGCCAGCTCGCGTCCCGGCACCCGACGGTCGCGGAGGTCCGGGGCATGGGCCTGCTCGTGGCCGTGGACGTGCGGGTGGAGGCGGCTCGGGTCGTGGACGCCTGTCGGGAGCGGGGACTCTTGGTGAACGCGGTACGGCCCCACACGATACGCCTGGCCCCGCCGCTCGTGGTGTCCCCAGAGGAAGTGGATCGGGCGGTGGAGATCCTCGGGGCGGCCCTGGACGCGGTGGCCGCGGTCCCGGAGGCGAGGTGAGGAACATGGTCTCGGTGCGGAAGGTGGCGCTCGCGTACTCCGGCGGGCTCGACACGTCCGTCATGGTCCCGTGGCTGCGGGAACGCTACGGGTGCGAGGTCGTGGCGGTCGTGGCGGACGTGGGGCAGCTGGAGGACTTCGACGCCATCCGGCAGAAGGCACTGGCGAGCGGCGCTTCCAGCTGTCACGTGGTACGGGTGAAGGAGGAGTTCGCCCGTGACTACCTGTTCCCCGCCCTGCGGGCGGGGGCGGTGTACGAGGGCCGCTACCTGCTGGGGACGGCCCTGGCGCGTCCGCTCATCGCCCGGGTGCAGGTGGAGGTGGCGCTGCGCACCGGGTGCGACGCGCTGGCCCACGGCTGCACGGGTAAAGGCAACGACCAGGTACGGTTCGAGCTAGCCTACCAGGCCCTGGCGCCGCAGCTGCGGGTGATCGCCCCCTGGCGGGAGTGGGAACTGCGCAGCCGCGAGGACGAGATCGCCTACGCCCAACGGCACGGGATCCCGGTGAGCGCCACACCGGAGAAGCCGTACAGCGTCGACCAGAACCTGTGGCACACCTCCTACGAGGGCGGAGTCCTGGAGGACCCTGCGGCTATGCCGCCTGCCGGCATGTTCCAGCTCACCGTAGACCCGGAGGACGCGCCGGACGCACCGCAGTACGTGGAGATCGCCTTCGAGTCGGGTTTCCCCGTGGCCCTGGACGGCGTCCGCATGACGCCCGCCACCCTGGTGGAGTCCCTGAACGCCGTCGCGGGCGCCCACGGCGTCGGACGGGTGGACGTGGTGGAGAACCGGCTGGTGGGAATGAAGAGCCGTGGGGTGTACGAGACACCCGCGGGCACCGTGCTGCTCGCGGCCCTGCGGGACCTGGAGGCGTTGACCCTGGACCGTGACACCCTGCACTTCAAGGAGCTCGTTGGCTCTCGCTACGCCCAGCTGGTGTACTACGGCCAGTGGTACTCCCCACTCCGCGCGGCGCTGGACGGGTTCCTGGAGGTGTCCCACCGGTTCGTCACCGGCACGGTCACCGTGAAGCTGTTCAAGGGCGCGTGTCTGCCGGTGGCGCGGTCGTCGCCGTACTCCCTCTACCGGCAGGACCTGGCCACCTTCGGGGAAGACGCGGTCTACGACCAGCGCCACGCAGAAGGCTTCATCCAGCTGTTCGGGCTGCCGACCCGCGTGTACGCCTCGGTGCACCCGGAGGTCCGGGACCTCCGGGTGGAGGAGGGGGTGGGCGGCTAGCTGGCGCATGGACGAAGCCCCGCGGACCCCAAGACTGTGGGGGGGCCGGTTCGGAGCCGAGCTGGACCCGACCCTGCACCGGTTCACCGCCTCGTTCCCGTTCGACCGGCGGCTCGTTCGTCACGACCTGGTGGGCTCCCTGGCGCACGCCCGCATGCTGGCGGAGTGTGGGGTGCTGTCCCGTCCCGACGCCGAGGCGGTGCTTGGGGGCCTCTCCGCGATCCTCCGGGAGGTGGAGGAGCAGCGGCTCGTGGTCTCCGGGGACGACGAGGACGTCCACACGTGGATCGAGCGGGTCCTGCGGGAACGGGTGGGCGAGGCTGCGGGCCGGCTACACACCGCGCGCAGCCGCAACGACCAGGTGTCCACCGCGCTGCGGCTGTACGTCCGCGACGCCCTGCGGGACCTCGTGGCCCGGGCGGTGGCGTTGCAGGAGGTGTGGCGGGACCAGGCCGCGGCCTTCCGGGAGGCCTGGATGCCGGGCTACACACACCTCCAGCGGGCGCAGCCCTCCACCCTCGCTCACCACCTGCTGGCGCACGCGTGGGCCCTCAACGCGGACATCCGACGGTTGCAGCACGTGCACCACCAAGCGGGGCTTTGCGTGCTGGGAGCCGGGGCCCTGGCGGGGACCTCGCACCCCATCCGGCCTGAACGTACCGCCTACTGGCTCGGGTTCTCCGCGGTGTTCCCCAACAGCCTGTACGCCGTGGCCGACCGCGACTTCGTCCTCGAGGCCGCGTTCGCAGCCACCTTGGTCCTCCTGCACCTGTCCCGTTGGGCAGAGGAGGTCGTGCTGTGGACCACGCTGGAGTTTGGCTTCGCAGAGCTGTCGGACTCCGTCGCCAAGGGCAGCAGCCTGATGCCGCAGAAGAAGAACCCCGAGGCGGCTGAGCTGATCCGCGGGAAGGCCGGACGGGGTGCGGGCGCGTTGGCGTCGCTGCTGACTGCCCTGAAGGGAGTTCCCCTCGCCTACAACAGCGACCTGCAGGAGGACAAGGAACCCCTGTTCGACTGCCTGGACACCGCCGCCGCCTGCCTGGAGGCTGCGACTGTGCTGGCCCGCGGCATCCGGTTCCGTACGGATCGCATGCGGGAGGCGCTGCGGGGTGGCTTCCTGACCGCCACCGACCTCGCGGACTACCTGGTGCGCCGCGGGGTGCCCTTCCGGACCGCGCACGAGCAGGCTGGCCGCGCGGTGCGGGAGGCCGAGCAGCGCGGTTGCGAGCTTTGGGAGCTTCCGCTGGACGCGCTGCGCCAGGCGTGCCCCCAAGCAGGAGAGGACGTGTACGAGTCCCTGTCCCCGGAGGGCTCCGTACGGCAGCGTCGTTCCCTTGGGGGGCCTGCGCCCGAACGGGTCGCCGAGCAGCTGGAGCGCCTCGCACAGGAGGTGGAGGCCACGCGGGCGTGGCTGGCGGCTGCCCTGCCGCCTCCGGTCTACCGCGCGCACCGGGAGGGCCGTCTGCTCGAGAAGCTATGAACCGCGCGCGGCGCGAGCAGTTGATCCTGGAGATCTGCGCCTCGCAGCCGGTGCACACGCAGGAGGAGCTGGTGGAGGCCCTGCGGCGCCGCGGGCTCCGAGTCACCCAGGCCACCGTGTCCCGGGACGTCAAGCGCCTTCGCCTGGTGAAGGTCCCCGACCCCCGGGGCGGCTACCGGTACGCGCCCGCAGACCGACTTGCGAACCTGCCCGTGCCCGCGGCCCGCGCCCAGTTGGCCGCTGCCTTCCGGGAGTTCGTCACCGCCGTGGACTCCGGGGACGCCGTCGTGGTCGTCAAGACCCGCTCCGGACGCGCGAACGCCGTGGCCGCGGCCATCGACGAGGCGCGAATCCCCGAGGTGGTGGGGACCGTAGCAGGAGACGACACGATCCTCGTCGTGGTGCGGCGAACTTCTGATCGATCCCGCGTCCTACGACAGCTCCAGGAGCTGCTAGAATAGCGGGGCTGAGACCGGGAGGCGGGATGCGCATCCAGCAAGGCGCCCGGCGCGGGCTGATCCTCGGTTCCCTGGCGGTCGCGCTGGCGGTGGTGGGGTCTTTCTCGTACCTGCCCTCCGCCACACCCCTGCGCCCGGGCGTGGTGAGCCCCCACGACGTGGTGGCCCCCCGCACCGTGGAGTTCGTGGACTGGGAGCGCACCGAGGCGCTGCGCCAGGAGGTCGCCGCTGCGGTCCCGCCTGCGTACCGGGCCGTTTCAGGCGCTGCGGAGCGGGCGGAGCGCCAGGTGCGCCAGCTGGCGGAGTCCATCTTGAGCCTGCGCGCGGACCGCAGGCTGGACCGGGTGGCACTCCAGGCCAGGCTCGAGCGTCTGGGGCTGCGGGACGAGGCGCTGCGGGCGTCCGTGGCGCTGGACCGTGCGGGCGTGGAAGCCGCGCGGGAGGCGGCGGTGGCGGCTCTCTACCGCATCCTCGCCCGGCCCATCCGCCCGGAGGACCTGGTCGGCGCACGGGCGCAGGTGGTGCCCGTACTGCGCGAGCGGGGTCTTCAGGGGCCTGCGCTCGCGCTCGCGCGGTGGTTCGCGGAGCGGGGCTTGAGACCCACGCTGGTGGTGGACGAGGTCCAGACGCAGCGCCTGCGGGACGCGGCGCGGGCCGGGGTGGAGCCCGTACGCGTCCGGGTGCTGAAGGACGAGGTCGTGGTTCGGCGCGGGGAAGTGGTGAGCTCGGACCACATGCGCAAGCTGCAGGCCCTGGGGCTCGTGCCCGGGCCCTGGCAGTGGGAGCGCGCCGCGGGCACGGTGGGGATGGCGGTGGTGTTGGTGGCGTTGCTCGCCACCTACCTGGCCCGGTTCCAGCCGGACGTGTGGCGCAACGACCGGCAGCTGGTGCTCTTGAGCCTGCTGGTGGGCCTCGCGGTGCTAGGGACCCGGCTGTCCGTGACGCGCCTGCACCCGCTCCTCGTACCCGCGCCCGCGGCCACCATGTTGCTCGCGGTGCTCCTCAACCCGAGGGTGGCCGCGTTCGCCGCCACGTTGCTGGCGGTGCTGGCCGGGGTGTTCTCGGGGCCGGACGTGCGGCTGGTGGCGGTGGGCTACGTGGGCGCCCTGGCGGGAGTGTTCAGCGTCCGCCGCATCCAGCACCGGACC
This sequence comes from bacterium HR32, assembly GCA_002898935.1. GTDB lineage: Bacteria > Sysuimicrobiota > Sysuimicrobiia > Sysuimicrobiales > Sysuimicrobiaceae > Tepidifontimicrobium. The sequence goes on along the minus strand of BEII01000033.1, from coordinate 3,940 downwards.
GACCTGGCGTACGCAGGCATCCTGGTGGGCGTCGCGAGCGCCGCGGCCGCTCTGGCCGGGGAGCTGATCTCCGGCTCGCCCGTGCGGGAAGCGTTCCTGAGCGCGGGTGTGGGGGTCGCGGGCGGGGTTCTGTGCGGCGTGCTGGCCACCGGCGCCCTGCCGTACCTCGAGGACCTGTTCGGGGTCGTTACACCCATCAAGCTCCTCGAGCTCAGCAGCCCCAGCCACCCGTTGCTCCGCCGGCTGCAGCTGGAAGCACCGGGCACGTACCACCACACCCTCATGGTGGCCAACCTGGCTGAGGCGGCGGCGGAGGCGGTGGGCGCGGACCCGTTGCTCACCCGGGTGGGCACCTACTACCACGACGTGGGCAAGCTCCGCCGCCCGGGTTTCTTCGTGGAGAACCAGATCGGAGCCCGCAACCCGCACGACCGCCTGGCGCCCAGCCTGAGCGCCCTCGCCATCGCCGCGCACGTGAAGGACGGGCTGGAGCTCGCCCGGCAGTACAGGCTCCCCAAGGTGGTGGCGGACTTCATCCCGCAGCACCACGGCACGAGCCTGATGCTGTACTTCTACCACCGGGCTTTGGAACAGCAGGACGGCCCTGTGGACCCCGCGGCCTTCCGCTACGACGGACCCAAGCCCCAATCCCGGGAGGCGGCCATCGTCATGCTGGCGGACACGGTGGAGGCCGCAGCCCGTTCGGTGCAGAACCCGAGCCCCGACCGCATCCGCGAGCTCGTGCGGCGGATCGTCCGCGAGCGGCTGGAGGACGGTCAGCTGGACGAGTGCGACCTCACCTTCCGTGACCTGGAGCGGATCGTGGAGGCGTTCACGCGCCTGCTGGTGTCCATGTTCCACCCGCGGGTGGAGTACCCGGAGGTGAGCCTTGAGGCGCACCGCCGCCGCCGGGAGCGCCGTCTCGGTGCGCTGCCGGTTCCGGGGCGTCCCCGCCGCACGGGCCCGTAGGCTGAGGGAGCGAGCGCGCCGGGCGGTGCGGGCGGCCCTGCGCGCGGAGGGCGTACGGGGTCCGGTGGAGGTCAGCGTGCTGCTGGCGGACGACGCCACCCTGCAGGCGCTGAACCGCACCTACCGGGGCAAAGACCGTCCCACGGACGTCCTGGCCTTTCCCCAGGACGGGCGCGTGCTCGGAGACGTGGTGGTTTCCGTGGAACGGGCAGCCTGGCAGGCCCGCCGGGCCGGACACCCGTTGGAACGGGAGGTGGCGCTGCTCGTGGCACACGGGACCCTGCACCTCCTCGGGTACGACGACCAGACGCACGCCGGCTATCGCGCCATGCGGGCGGCCCAGGACCGGGTCCTGGAACGGATGCGGTTCCCCGGGCGACGCCGTGCGCGCTCCCCATGAACCGCAGCCTCCGCGACGCCTTCCGGGCCGCGGGGTGCGGGCTGCAGGACGCGCTGCGGACGCAGCGCAACCTGCGCCTGCAGTGCGCGCTGGGTTCCGCGGTGTTGCTCGCGGGCCTCGCCTTGCGCGTGTCTGCGTCGGAGCTTGCGCTCCTGGCCCTGGCGTGCGGGCTCGTGGTGGCCTGCGAGCTCGCCAACACCGCGGTGGAGTGGCTGTCGGACGCCGTGGCGCCTTACCCGTCCGAAGCAGCCCGGCGGGTGAAGGACGCTGCGGCCGCCGCGGTGGTGGTGGCGGCCGCAGCGGCCGCGGCCGTGGGGGCAGTGGTGCTGGGCCCGCCGGTGCTTCGGCTGTTGGCACTCCCGGCCGCGTGGGTGGCCCCGACGGTGGTGGCGCTCGCCTCCCTGGCCCTGGCGGCCGCGGCCGCGTGGCGCGCCGGGCGCGTCGTTGAGCACGGTTCGCGCACCGTGCTAAAATGACGCGCGCAGGAGTCGAACACCCCGGGGCCCGCCGACCAGGTCGTGGGCGCCAGGAGGAACGCTTTCGGTGGAAGACTCGGGCAGTAGCCTAGGACGGCTGTTGGCCTTCGCCGTCCTGGTCGGGTTGTCCGCCTTCTTCACCCTCGCCGAAGCCGCCTTGCTGCGCGCCAACCGGCAGCGGCTGCGGCAGCTCGCGGAGCAAGGACACTTGCGGGCCAGCGTGGCCCTGCGGCTGCTCGAACGACCCGCCCAGTTCACCAGCGCGCTGAGGGCCGGCGCGGTGCTGTGCGACGTCGGCGCCGGCGTGGCGCTCGTGGGAACCCTCCTCGGCCGCTTCGGTGGGTGGGGCGAGTGGCTGGCGTGGGCGCTCGCGGGCGCAGCCCTCCTCGTCCTGGCTCGCGTGCTGCCGCGGGCGGTGGCTGCGCGAGCGGGAGACGGCGCGGCCCTGTGGTGTGCGGTCCCCGCGCGGGTGGTTTCCTGGGTGCTGGGGCCCCTGGCCGCGGCGGCCGGAGCCGTGGCCAGCGCGGTGGGCTGGCCCTTCGGCCTGCGGGTCCGGTGGGACCAGGCGCTCGCCCCGGAGGAGGAGTTGCCCCTGCTGGTCCGCATCGGCGAAGCCAACGGGTCCCTGGAAGAGGGCGAGCGGGAGATGATCCACAGCATCTTCGAGTTCCGGGAGACCCTCGTGCGCGAGATCATGGTCCCGCGGGTAGACATCCGGGCCATCCGGGACGACGCGCGGCTGCCGGAGATCGTGGACCTGGTGTTGGAGGAAGGCCACTCCCGGATCCCCGTGTACCGGGAGACCATCGACCACGTCGTGGGCGTGGTGTACGTGAAGGACTTGTTCCGCTACCTGCGGGACGGCCGCACGGAGGTCACCGCCGCGGAGGTCATGCGCCCCGCCTACTACGTGCCCGAGACGAAGAAGGTGGACGAGCTGTTCCAGGAGATGCGCCAGAAGAAGATCCACCTGGCCATCGTGGTGGACGAGTACGGCGGGACGGCGGGGCTCGTGACCATCGAGGACGTCCTGGAGGAGATCGTGGGTGAGATCCGGGACGAGTACGACGTGGAGGAGCGCGAACCCATCGTGATCCTCGACGAACGCACCGCCCTGGTAGACCCCCGCACCCACCTGGAAGAGGTGAACGAGCGACTCGGGTTGGACCTGCCCGTGGGCGAGGTGGACACCCTGGGCGGGTTCGTGTACAGCCGCGTGGGGCACGTGCCGGAGCTCGGAGAGCAGGTGACCCACGACGGCGTGGTGATCCGGGTGGAGGAACTCGAGGGGCAGCGCATCGCGCGCCTGCGCGTCGAGAAGCTGGCCCCACAGGCGGAGGGAGCCCCGGAACCCGCCTCCAGCGCATGACGGCGCTGGACCGCGCCACCGCCCGGGAGCTCCTGCGCGCGGCCCAGCAGGCCCGAAGGCTCGCGTACGCCCCGTACTCGCGCTTCCAGGTGGGTGCGGCGGTCCTGGCGGACGACGGCCGCGTGTTCACGGGCTGCAACGTGGAGTGCGGCTCGTACGGGCTGTCGCACTGCGCGGAGCGCGTGGCCATTCACAAGGCGGTCTCGGAAGGGGTGCGCCGGGTGGTGGCGGTGGCGGTGGCCGGCCCCGGCCGACGCGAGCTCACGCCGTGCGGAGCGTGCAGGCAGGTGATGGCGGAGTTCGGGACGTCGTTCGTCGTGGTGCCGCGGGCCGGTGGGGTCAGGGTGTACGCCTTGAAGGACCTGCTACCCCGGGCGTTCCTCCGCCCCCAGGACTACCGGTAGCCGTTGGTCCACCGGTCCGGGTTTGTGGCCCTCTTCGGACCCCCCAACAGCGGGAAGTCCACCCTGCTGAACACCCTGGTGGGCGCCAAGGTAGCCATCACGTCGCCGGTGCCGCAGACCACCCGCACACCCCTGAGGGGCGTGGTGCACCGCCCCGACGCGCAGGTGGTGTTCGTGGACACCCCGGGTCTCCACCGGCCCCGGCACCGGTTGGGTGAGCACATGGTCCGGGGCGCCCGCAAGGCGCTGGAGGACGTGGACCTGGCCTTGCTCGTGCTGGACGCCTCCCGCACCCCGGGGGAGGAGGCGGAGGAAGCCGCCC
>BEII01000032.1 GCA_002898935.1 bacterium HR32 | reverse complement strand
GTGAGGTGGTAGCGCCGGTTGTGCCACTGAGCGAACCGACCGTGCAGGTCCCGCATGAATGCGGACAACACGTTCTCCGGTGCCTTGACCAGGAGGTGAACGTGGTTCGGCATCAGGACATACGCGAGCACATCGACGTCGTGGCGTTCGCACATCCCGCGGAGCAGCTTCAGGTACTCTTCGAAGGCATCCCGTGTGTGAAAAAGCCTTTCCCGCCGATTCCCTCGGCTGACCACGTGGTACACGCCCTCTGGTAGGACCCCCCTCAGCCGACGGGGCATGCTCCCCTCCCAATGTTTTCCCACTGACTGAACGACGTACCCGGCTGGCTTTGTCGTCCCAGGCCCAGAACTTTGAGGGCAGGGCTCTGTCCCCTAGGGGACAGAGCCCTGGGACCAGGGCCTTCGGGACAGGGCTCAGTCGCGGAGGGCCTGCATCCCGAGACCGGGAGGGGAGAGCAGCAAGGTGGCCGGTCGGGGCGGGGACCCGCCGGCGGAGGTTGGTCGAGCTCTCCGGCCCTATCGGTGTCCGGCGCTCTTCCAGTCTGCACGGGCGCCCCGGACGGTCAGGCAAACCCGAGGGGCGCCCGGCGGTCAGGCGCCGCGGCGGTGCAGCAACACCAAGCGCCCGGATGCGTCGCGGCGCACGTGGCCGGCCTGGGTGAGGCGCGCGATCTCACGCGTGACGGTGACCCGTGTGGAGCCGATCATGCGCGCGAGTTCTTCGTGCGTGATCCTCTGGTGGAGGCGCACGCCCCCGAATTCCGCGGCAGGTTCGCCGTATTGGGCCGCCAGGGCTTCCAGCAGGAGGGCGAGGCGTTCGGAGGCGCTGCGGAACGCGGCCCGCTCCAGCTGCACCGCAAACAGGTGCATCTTGCGCGCCAGGCTTCGGAGCAGGTCCACGGCCAGGTCCGGGTGGTCACGGATCCGCTCCAGGACCACGTCCCGGGGGAACACCCGCACCCGCGACCTCGCCGTGGCCACAGCGCTGGTGGCGTACGCCATCCAGCCGAAGCACGCCGCCTCGCCGAACAGCCCGCCGGGCGCCACCCACGTGACCACCTGCTCGCGGCCGTCCGGGTCCGCCACGTAAATCTGCACACCGCCGTCCACCAGCTGGTAGAAGCTCTGGGACACGTCCCCCTGTCGGTAAATCCACGTCCCCCGAGCCACGTCCCGGACGGTGCAGAGGTCGCCGCAGACCTCCGCGATCCGCGTCTCCTCCGCGACAACCGGACAGGTCAGGTCGTCCGGCGCCTGCCATCGCTTTGCCGCCACCCTCCGCCGCGCCATACGGTCATTCTAACCCCGCCCGGACTCCGGGTCAGCGGATCCGCAGCTGCAACAGCCGGGCCGGCTGGAGGTCGGCGAACCACTCCGGGTGTTCCCGCACCACCTCGTTCAACAACGTGGTGTCCACGTATCCCTGCATGGGCACCGGGCCCTTCAGGCGGCCGTACCGGCTCAAGAACCGATACGAGGTGTCCCAGGCGATCCGCGTGTACTCGGTGATCCGCGGGTCGAAGGGTACGTTGCCCAGAGACTCCACGAGCACATCCAGCCCAACCCCGGCATCCACGTGGAGGCCGCCTGCGCCGCTTGCCGCGCGTCCCGACGCACGAGCCACGCAGCTTCCGCAGCCGCCTCGATGTACTTCTTCACCAGGTCGCGCCGGCTCTGGAACGTGCTCCGCCGGGTCAACGCGAAGCTGATGTAGTTGAAGTAACCCCCGCCCCGCACCACCAGCGTGCTGCCCGGGACCTCTCGGAGGATCTGCGTGGGGAACGGTTCCCATCCCGAGATGGCGTCCACCTGCCGGCTGCGCAAGGCCTGCACGGCGTTGGTGGGCAGCACCTGCACCATGCGGACATCGCGGTCGGCGGATAGGCCCGCGCGCTCCAGCACCGCCCGCAGGTACAGCTCTGCAGACCCGCCCAGGGAAAGCCCCACGGTCTTGCCCCGCAAGTCCTCCGGCTTTCGGACTCCGCTCTCGCCGCTCGCCACAATGGCCAAGGGCCGGTCGTTGTTCCGCGACCCCCCCTCGCCCATAGGGAGGACCATGAACCCGACCACGTCTAACCCGGCTTGGATCGCAGCCTGAAAGTTGTTCACCGCGGAATCGCCGAAGGTTAAGTCCCCCGCGGCCAGAGCCTTGGCCACCTCCTGCCCGCTGTTGAACAACCGGAGGTCCGCGTCAAGCCCCCGCTTGGTCAGCAGGCCCCGGTTCGCCATCACGTAGTACGGGGTGGACATGACGCTGATGGCTGTACCGAAGGACACCCGCTCCCTGGGCGCGCTCAGCGCTCCCGTCCCCACCACACCGAGCGCGGCAGCCAGCAACGCCACCAACAGCACGGCCCGCGTGCGGAACCCACCCATGGCCCACCTCCAGACGCCGTCTCCGCCCAGATGGTCGCCCGCCCGGGGCGGCCTGTCGGTAGCCGCCGATACAGGGCTACGACCGCTGCGCCCGAGCCAGGGCCACGGCGCAGGCCCGCCGGTAGGTCTCACGGAAAGCCTCGTGGGCTCGCCGCAGCAGGTCCTCGTGGGGGATCCGCCATAGGGAGTCGGGAAGCGCCTGACCGAACGTACCGTCATCGGAAAACACTTCCAGTTCGTACCACCCCCGGAACCCCGACTCCACCAGTGCCGCCACCACCTCCACCGCAAGGCCGCGGCCCTGACCGGGCAGGACGCGGTCGAACCACACCCGTTCGACCAGCGGCACGTCGTTCACGTGCACCCCACAGATCCGGTGCACGTGTCGTCGAACCTGCTCCCGGAGCTTCGGATCTGCGCCGTTGTGGAAGACATCTAGCACCACGTCCACATTCCGCTGCGGCAGCCCGCCCAGGAACGCGACCACGTCGTCGAGATCCCGGAACGGGCACCCCCGGCGCACGGACGTGAGCTCGAGTCCCACCCGCAGGCCCAGCGCTGCCGCCGCCGCGGCGACGCGACCCAGGGCGCGTCGCAGGACGTCCACCGCGTGGTCCCGGTCCAGAGCCGAGGCGTCGCCCGTTGCCACCAGCAGGCACCGCGGGGCGAACCGGGCGAGCCTCGGGAGGCTCGCCAACATCGTCTCCGTCCGCGCGAAGGGATCCCGCGCGGTGTGGGAGAGGTCGAGGTACGACACGCGACTGCGCCACGCGACGGGGAACACCGTCCAGATGCGAGGAGCCGCCGACGTCACCACGAGTCCGAGGGTCCGCAGCCGTTCGGCCACAGCCCCATCGTCCTCGGGCAGTTTCGCTTCCCACAAGCCGACGGCGCGGCCTCCCGTCCTCTGGATCTGGTCCAGGTCGTCCCACAGGTCGTTGTGCGGCGTGCTCCACACCGACACGCCGTACAGAGGCTCCGGCGCGCTCACGGCTTCTCCCGCGCCGCGACGCCGCGCACCCAGTACAGGCGTGCGAGACGGCCCACAGCGTCGGGCCGCAGGTCGCGCAGCCAGATGCGGTCCCCCTGCACGCCCTCCAGCACCCCGAACCGTTGGAGGGCCCGCACGTGGAACTCCTCCGCGGGCACCGCGAGTCGCACCTCCAGCGCCGCAGAAGGGTCCGCGGCCAGGGCCGCGCGCAGGCTGGGGTGGATCTTCGCCGGTGCCGCAGCCCCCGACGCGACCTCGAAGGCCCCCGCGCCCAGGAGGAGCAGCAGCAAGCCCAGTACCGTCCGATGCCGCCACCAGCGGCCCCGGGGCTGCGGCCCGGGCTGCACCGCACCCTCGGTCCCAGAGGCCCCCTCCGCCACCTCCCCCCGGATGCACTCGAACACCGCCCGGCGTAGCTCCTCTGCCTCGGCGCCGTGCACCATGGCCTCGTAGGTCCGTTGTGACCGTGGCACCGGGACGGGGAACTCCCGCTTCACGCGCCCGGGGCGCCTACTCAGGACGACCACTCGGTCACCCAGGAACACCGCCTCCTCCACGCTGTGGGTGACGAACAGGACCGTGCTGCGGGTCTGGTCGGTGATCCGCAGCAACTCCTCCGCCAGCGTGATGCGGGTCTGCGCGTCCAAGGCGGCGAAGGGCTCGTCCATGAGCACAACCTTCGGCTGCACCGCCAGGGTGCGCGCCACCGCCACCCGCTGCCGCATGCCGCCCGACAGCTCGTGCGGGTACTTGTCCTCAAACCCGCTCAGCCCGCACAGGGCCACGAACCGCGCCACCACCGTCTCACGTTGCGCGGGGGGGACCCGCTGGATCTCCAGCCCGTGCCCGATGTTCTGGCGGACGGTGCGCCACGGAAGCACCGCCGCGTCCTGGAACACCATGCCGCGGTCGGCCCCGGGTCCGCGGACCGGCCGTCCGTCCACCAGGATCTGCCCGGCGCTAGGCCGCAACAGGCCCGCCACCAGGTACAGCAGGGTGGACTTGCCACACCCGCTGGGGCCGACCACGGTGACGAACTCTCCGTCCCGCGCGGTCAGGTCCACGCCTTCGAGGGCCCGAACCACCGCCCGGGTGTGCGGGTTCGTGTACTCGTGTACGAGCCCGCGGATCTGAATCTCCCCCACGCCGCGCTCCCTCCGCGCTATTCCTGGACGAGCCCCCAGCGCTCCACCGTGCGCCGCTGTACAGGTGCCAACACCAGACGGTCCAGCAGCACGCTGATCGCACCAAGCAACAAGATGCTCGCCCACATCACGTCGTACCGGAAGTCGTAACTCCCCCGGTACACCAGGTAACCCAACCCGGACGCGGCGGCCAACATCTCGGACGCCACGAGGGCTCGCCACCCGAACCCCATGGCCAACCGCAGTCCGGTCAGCACGGCGGGGAATGCACCCGGGAGTGTGACCTGACGCAGGACCGTGCTCTTCCGAGCGCCCAGGACCACCAGGCCGTGCTCGTAGATCCGGGGTACCGCCTGCACGCCCGCCAGGGTGTTCACCGCCACCACGAAGAAGACGCCGTTCAAGGTCACGAACGCGACGGTGGGTTCGCCGGCTCCAAACCACATCATGGCCAGGGGCAGCCACGCAATCCCCGCGATGGCGTTGAAGAACCCAACCAGAGGCCGGAGGAAACGGCCCACGGGCGCGACGAGTCCCATGAGGACGCCGGCCAGCACGCCTGCGGCGCTACCGGCCGTGTAGTACGTGGCGAACCGCAAGACGCTGTCCTGTACGTGGCGCAGCAGCAACCCGTTGCCCAGCACCTCCCGAAAGCCCCGCACCACCTCCAGGGGACTCGGCACGAACGCCCGCGGCAGGAGCCGGGTCTCCGCCACCCAAGCCCAGGCAGCCACGGCCAACACAGCGAGCAACCACCTCCGCAGCACCGGCCAGAGCCAACTCACCCGCGCACCGTCCCCCACCGGCGCACGGTGGCCTCCTCCAGAGGTTCCAGCAGCAGGGCGTCCACCAGGGCTGCGAGCACGCCGATGGTCACCATGCCCACCACCATCCGCGGCACCAGCCCTACGCTCTGCGCCTTGAACAACAGGTGCCCGATCCCTCCCTGGGCGGCCAACATCTCCGCACCCACCAGCGCCCGCCACCCGTACCCGAAACCCAACCGCACGCCCGCGGCGATGCTGGGCAGGGATCCCGGCAGCAGCACGTCGCGCACCACCCGGATTCCAGAACCCCCCAACGTCCGGACCGCGTGACGGAGTACGAGGGGGACTGTCTGCACGCCCACCAGCGTGTTGAACAGCACGGGAAAGAAGAAACTGTAGGCGGCGGTGGCCACCACGCTGGTCTCGTTGAACCCCAATGCCACCAGGAACACCGGAAGCCACGCGATGGCGGGGATGGCGGTCAGGTAACGGAGGACCGGCATGAGGAGCTCGCTGGCCGCCGGGACGGTGCCCACCGCAAGGGCGATGGCCACGCCCGCGGGCACCGCCGCAGCCGCGGTCAGCAACAGGCGAGCCATGGAACGCAGGGCGGCGTCCACAAGCACCCCACCTTGTACCGCGCGCAGGGCTTCCGCGGCGACGTCTGCGGGGGAGGGGAGGACCGCGGGGCCCGGCCGCCAGACCCACGCGGCAACCCACCACGCGGCCACGAGAGCCACAAACGGCCCCACGCCGTACCACACGGCCCCCGCGGCACGCCGCCAGGAAGCTGCGGCCTTCGCAGGCTCCGCGGCGATCCGCCCCGTCTGCACGTCCATACAGTCCCCCACCGTCCGCAGTCGCTCCCGAGACCCAGCCAAGAATCGCGCAGCGACTTTGGGGAGCGCGGCCCCCTTCCCTCGAGGGCCTCTCCGCGATAAGCTCTTAAGGAGCCATGAACGACCCGCCGTTCACATCCAGGCACACCCCGGCCACGTAGCTGCTGTCGTCGCTGCACAGGAACAGGACGGCGGCGACCACTTCCTCCGGGTCTGGCAACCGGCGCAGGGCCACCTGGCGCAGGTAGCGGTCCTGGTCTTCGGGGGACATACGGTTCCAGTAGGCCTCCAACACCGGACCGCTGAGAGTGAGGCTGGGCGCCACCGCGTTCACCGTGATGCCGTACGGCCCCAGTTCCCGAGCCGCGAACCGCGTGAGGCCCAGCACCGCGCTCTTGGCGGCCGCGTAGGCGGGCGACTGCTGCACGTTCGGGTCTGCGATGCGCGCGGCCCGCGAGGCGACATTTACGATCTTACCATAGCGCTGACGCTTCATGGGTTTCGCGGCCGCCCGGATGCACAGGAACGCGCTCGTCAAGTTGCTGTCCACGAGACTGCGCCACGACTCCAAGGTCTCCTCCGCTACGCTGCTCGCGGCGTCCGGCCCGCTCGAGCCTCCGCCTGCGTTGTTCACGAGGATGTCCAACCGGCCGAACGCGTCAAGCGCCGTCCCCACCACGGCCTCCGCGCCCGTCGGGTCCGCGAGATCCGACACCACCGCGCGCCAAGCGCCGCCCGCAGCCTCCACCGCCTCGCCCGTACGCTGGAGTCCCTCCGCCAGGCGGTCGACCCCGACCACCCGCGCGCCCTCCCGCGCCAGCGACGCGGCATACCGACGGCCCAGTCCGCCTGCCGCACCCGTTACCACCGCCACCTTGCCTGCAAAGCGCATACCCGCCTCCTACGGCTCCTCCGCAGCCTGCGTGCCCGGCACGACTTCCACCCAGCCACCCCGGCGGTCCGACTCCAGGGCAGCGTCCAAGACCGCCTGCACCCGCCAGCCGTCGTGGAAGTCCGGCGACGTCGGCTCGCCGCGGACCACCGCCCGCAGGAAGTCGCAAACCTGGAACGCCACCGTGTCCAGGAACCCCACCGGGATGCCTGCGAAGGCTAGGGGGATCCGGCGGGAGTGCGCGGGTCCGAGCAGGACCCGCCGGAACCCGTCCACCTGAGGATCGTCGGGCAGGTACACGCCGAGCTCGTTGGGCCGCTCCGCGTCGAAGCACACCGACCCCGACTCTCCGTGCACCTCGAACGCCAGGTGGTTCTTGCGGCCCGGCGCGCACCGGCTCACTTCTAGCACGCCCAGGGCGCCGCCCGCGAAGCGGAGCAGCAGGCACGCGGCGTCTTCCACATCCACATCCACCGACCGCATGCTCCCCTGCGCGTCTCTGGCCACCGGGCGCTGCGGAACCCACACCCGGGTCGTCCCCACCACCTGCGCGGGCTCGCCCACCAGATAGCGCGCCAAGTCCACCAGGTGGCTGCCGATGCCCGCCAGCACGCCCGCGCCGCTACGGCGCGCCTGGAACTTCCACGAGTAGGGGACTTCCGGGTCGTTCCCCCAGTCCTGGAGGTAGGTGCCCCGGAAGTGCCGGACTCTCCCCACACGGCCGGTGTGGAGGAGGCTGCGCGCGAACTGGACCGCAGGGAGCTGCCGGTAGTTGAAGTTCACCATGTGAACAACCCCGGCCGCCTCCGCCGCGCGCCACATGGCCTGCGCCTCTACTGCGCACGTGGCCAGCGGCTTCTCGCACAGTACGTGCTTACCGGCCCCCGCGGCGGCCACGGCCACGGGCGCGTGCAGGTCGTTGGGTGCGGCGACACTCACCACGGAGACCTCTGGGTCGGAGACCACCAGCTGCCAGTCTGCGGTCCACCGCTCGAACCCCAGGCGGTCCGCGGCGGCCCGGGCGCCCGCCGTAGACGCCTCGGCCACCACCTTCAACCGGACCGGCGGAAGCTCGGGGTCGTAGGCCCTCGCGGCCGCGTACGCCATCGCGTGCACCCGGCCCATGGCCCCCGCGCCCACCAACCCGACTCCGAGGGATTCCCGTCTGCTCATCCCGGCCTCCCTCCGCGCCACCGCCCAATGTAGGGCGGACCCGCGGGTTCGAACGGTAGCGGACGATACCAGCAGGAGGTGGCCCGCGGCCCGGAGAACAGCAGGCGGAGCACATTCCCCGGAGGAGCGTCCCGTGGACCTTGTGGTGCGCCGCGCCCGGCTGACCGGAGGAGCCGAACCTGTGGACCTGGCTGTCCAGGACGGGCGGATCGCCCTACTGGCCCCGAGCCTGGACGTCCGCGGCCGGGTGGAGCTGGACGCGGACGGCCGGCTGGTCACGCCGTCTTTGGTGGAGCCCCACATCCACCTGGACGCGGTGTTGACCGTGGGACAACCACGCTACAACCAGTCGGGTTCACTCTTCGAGGGGATCGAGATCTGGGCGGAACGGGTGCGGTCCCTGACCCACGAGGACGTGAAGCACCGCGCCCACCAGGCGCTGCGGTGGATGCTGGTGCACGGGGTCACGCACGTGCGGACCCACGTGGACGTGTGCGACCCGTCCCTCACCGCCTTGCGGGCCCTGCTGGAGGTGAAGCGGGAGGTCGCACCCACGGTCCAGGTCCAGATCGTGGCCTTCCCGCAGCAGGGCATCTACTCCTTCCCGGACGGCGAGCGGCTGGTGCAGGAGGCGGTGCGGCTGGGGGCGGACGTGGTCGGCGGGATCCCCCACTACGAGTGGACGCGCGAGTACGGCGAGCGGGACGTGAAGTTCGCCCTGAAGCTCGCGGCGGAACAGGGGCTGTTGGCCGACCTGCACTGCGACGAGACCGACGACGACCAGTCGCGGTTCCTGGAGGTCCTGTGCGCGGAGACCATCCGGCTCGGCCTGCAGGGCCGCGTCACGGCCAGCCACACCACGGCCATGCACTCGTACAACAACGCGTACGCCTACCGGCTCCTCCGGTGGATCCGGCACGCGGGTGTGCACTTCATCACCAACCCTCTGGACAACGCGGTCCTTCAAGGCCGGTTCGACGCCTATCCGGTGCGACGGGGCTACACGCGGATCAAGGAGCTCCTGGCCAACGGCATCAACGTGGCCGTGGGCCACGACTCCATCATGGACCCGTGGTATCCCCTCGGGGTCGGGGACCCGCTGCAGGCCGCCTTCGTCCTCGTGCACTACGGGCACATGTCCGGCTACGAGGAGATCCGGGAGCTGGTGCGCATGGTCACCACCCGCGCCGCCCGCTGCCTGGGTCTGGAGGACCACCGGATCGAGCCCGGCGCCCCAGCGAATTTCGTGGTGTTCGACGCCACCAGCGAGTTCGACGCCATCCGCACCCTGGCACCCCGCCGGTGGGTCGTGGCCGGCGGACGCGTCGTGGCCCGCACCGATCCCTCCCGGTCGTTCGTGCGCCTGGATGGTGGCGAAGAGGAGGTGACGTTCCACCCCCATGGCCACCGCTGACCTCGGGCGCCTCCCGCGCCCCCTGCGCCCGTGGCGCCTGCGAACGCGCCTGGGGGAGGCGGGCCGTTGGCTCCTGTTCGCAGCCCTGTTCCTCGGCGGGTGGGAAGTCGCCGCGCGCCTGTACGACCAGCCTTACCTCCTGCCTGCTCCCTCCGCGGTGGCGCGCGAGTTCGCGGAGAACCGGATCCTGGTGTGGCAGTACACCGCCGTCACCTTCCAGGAGATCGCCCTCGGGTTCCTGTACGGGTCCCTGGTGGCCCTGGCGGTGGCCGCGCTGTTCCTGTGGCTGCCGCC
>BEII01000031.1 GCA_002898935.1 bacterium HR32 | reverse complement strand
CCCCAGGCGCTCGAACGCCCGGGCGAGCCGTGGGCCCACGCCCCGCACGTACTGTACGGGCTGCTGCAGGGGGTCTGCGCTGCGCACGGCCATCCCCTTGCCCTGTTCGCGGACGGCGGCCGTTTCCCTGGCGTTGCCGCTCGCGGAGCGGCCGTGTTAGAATCCGCCCGTCGCGGCGGCTCAGGGCGGCCGGCCTGCGGTTCCTAGACGAGAGGGTGACAGCTCATGGCCAGGACGTGCGAGGTGTGCGGCAAGGGGCCGCGCGCCGGTCACAGCGTGTCGTTCAGCAACCGCCACAGCAAGCGCCGCTTCCTGCCGAACCTGCAACGGGTGCGGGCGCTGGTGGACGGGGTACCGCGCAGGGTCGTGGTCTGCACCTCTTGCCTGAAGTCCGGCAAGGTCAAGCGGGCGGTCTAGACCACCCCGGTCCCCGGGCCTTGAGGGCTCTTCCGGGGCAAGCTACGACACCGGCCGCGTACTCCTCAGGCGATCCCGCAGGACCCGGAGGGTTTGGGCGTCCAGCACGTAGACCTCGCCGCAGAACCGGCAGGTGACCTCGGCCCGCCCTTCTTCCAGTAGGGCGTCCACCTCCTCGGCGCCCAGCAACATCAGCACCCCTTCCACCCGCTCCCGGGAACAGGTGCAGCGGTAGCGCAGCGGGCGCTCTTCCACCACCTGTACACCCAGCTCGCCCGCTGCCACCCGCGCCAGGTCCGCGGACGAAAGCCCCTGCCGGACCAGCTGCGTCACCGGCGGGAGCGCGCGGGCGTGGGCCTCCAAGTAGTCGCGCACGCTGGGGTCGGCGCCCGGCATCACCTGCACGATGAACCCGCCCGCGGCACAGACCCGGCCGTCCGGCTCCACCATGACGCCCAACGACACCACGGACGGCACCTGCTCGGACTGCGCGAGGTAGTAGGCCAGGTCCTCCGCGATCTCTCCGGAGACGAGCGGCGAGCTCCCGTGGTACGGCCACCGAAGGCCCAGGTCCTTCGTCACGTGCAGGGTCCCGCGGCCCACCGCAGCCCCCACGTCCAGCTTGCGCCGGCGAGCTAGTGGCAGGTGCACGTCGGGGTGCTGCACGTAGCCGCGCACGTCCCCGGAGGCGGTGGTGTCGGTCACGATCCCGCCCAGGGGCCCGTCCCCGAGGATCCGGAGGGTGACCTTCTGCTGGCCCTCCAGGGTGGCGCTCAGAAGCCCGGAGGCCGTCAGGGCGCGGCCCAGCGCCGCCGCGGCCGTGGGCGCGGCACCATGCCTGCGCCGGGCCTCTTCCACGAGAGAGGTGGTCACCGAGGCGAACACCAACACACCCCGAGGTCCCGTCGCGCGCACCAGCGTCTCCATCCCGTAGCCTCCTAACCCCGTCGCCGTACCCGGATGACAAGGACCTCTCCGTCCTCGACCTCCACCCAGGGCCGGGGCCCGGCGACCTCGTTGCTCACGCCCAGGGTGCTGCCCAGGAGGAGCGTCCCGTCCACTAGGGGAAACCGCAGGCCACCCGTCGTGATTCCCCGGCTCTCCGGCCTGAGGGAGAACAGAGACACCCAGTCGCCCGGCCGCGCGTCCAGCTCGACCCTGCCCCGCACCAGCTGGACCAGGGTCCGGCCGGCCACCAGACGGAGGTCCACACCGAGCCCAGCCGCATAGTGGGTCAAAAGCAGGTTCGCGAACCCGTGGTCCACGCGCGCGCCGAGCCCTCCCAGCAGGTAGGCGAGGCCGAAGCCACGCTGGGCCACCACGTCCACCGCAAGCTCGCTGTCCGTCTTGTCCTTGTCCACAGGGTAGCGGATCTGCTCCACGCCCCCGGAGGCCAGCCACTGGACCAGGGACGGGTCCAGGGAGTCCCAGTCACCCACCACCACGTGCGGCGTCCAGACGGCCCGGTGCGCACGGGCCACGCCGCCGTCTGCGCAGACCACGAGGGCCGCGGACCGGTAGCGGCGCGGCAGCGGTCCCCGCCCCGCGGCCACGATGACGGCGAAGGGCCTCATGGCTTCCACGGATGGGATGGTACCCAGTTCGCCGGCGGCAGAGAACCCGGCCGGCCTCGCGTTCCGGCGGTCACGCGCCCTGCGGGGGTTCGGGCACGGCCCGGAGGACCAGCAACGTGAGGATCACGCTCACCACCACCTCCGGCAGCATGTACGAGCCGTTGTACACCGCGGAGTACACCGCGGGGCTCGTGCCCTGTGGTGCGTACTGCGCGAAGAACACCACGCCGCTCAGGAAGTGGGCGACGAACCGGCCCGCGCCTCCCAGCACCACCCCGAGCCAGGGAGTCCCGCGCACCAGGCCCGCGAGGCCGAGGGCGCCGAAGGCGACCGGGTAGTCCAGCAAGAACTGTGCGGGGTGGAGGAACACGGGCTCCAGGAGGAAGTTCACCAGGCCCACCAGCACGCCCACCACCACCCCGGCACGGGCTCCCCAGCGCAGGGCCACGTAGAACACCGGCACCATGCTACCGGCCGTGATGGACCCTCCCTGAGGGAGCTGGTACACCTTCACCATCCCCAGAGCCACGGACAAGGCCACGGCGATGGCTGCCTCCGCCAGCTGTCGGGTGCTCCACCTCATGGACTCACCTCCCGGCCGCGTTCTACGCCCACCCACCGGAACAGCGGGTTGCAGGGGCCGACCCCGCGTCCCAGGGGCAATCCCGTGCGGATGGCCTCCGTGACGAACCCCTTCGCACGGCCTACGGCCTCCCGCACCGTCAGGCCGTGGGCCAGGTACGCGGCGATGGCCGCCGACAGCACGCACCCGGTGCCGTGCGTGTGCCGTGAGGGCACGCGCTCCGCACGCAGCTCCTCGAACTGTTCCCCGTCGTAGAACACGTCCACGGCGTCTCCCGGCAGGTGGCCGCCCTTCACCAGCACCGCGCGGGGGCCCAGGTCGCGCAGGGCCCGGGCCGCCTCCCGCATGCCCTCTCGGTCGCGGATGGCGCGGCCCGCGAGGGTCTCTGCCTCCGGCAGGTTGGGGGTGACCACCAGCGCCAGGGGCAGGATCTGCCGGCGCAGGGCCTCCTGCGCTTCCGGCCGCAGCAAGGGGGCGCCGCTCTTGGCCACCATGACCGGGTCCACCACGAGCTTCTCGATGCGGTGGTGGCGCAGGCGGTCGGCGACGGCCTCGACGATGGGAGCGCTGCTCAGCATGCCCGTCTTGGCCGCGTCCACCCCGATGTCCTCCGCCACCGCGTCGATCTGCGCCGCGACCACCTCGGGCGGGACCTCGTGGACCGTGAACACGCCCGTGGTGTTCTGGGCGGTGACGGCGGTGATCGCGCTCATGCCGAACGCGCCGAGTGCGGAGAAGGTCTTGAGGTCGGCTTGGATCCCCGCACCGCCGCCGGAGTCCGAGCCTGCGATGGTGAGCACCCTCGGCACCGTCACGGCCTTCCACCTCCTCGCGCCCGCAGGGCCAGGTCCACAGCCTGCCGCAGCCTGCGGGTCGCCTCGACCATGTCGTCCGCACCTGCCACCGCGGAGACTACCGCCACGCCCGCAGCCCCCGCGAGGACCACCTGGGCCGCGTTCTCCACGGTGATGCCGCCGATCCCCACCACGGGCACCCGCACCGCCGCCACGATCTTGCGTAAGCCGTCCAGGCCGATCGCCTCCCCCGCGTCCGCCTTGGTCGCCGTGGGGAACACCGGACCCACCCCCAGGTAGTCCGCGCCCTCCTGCTCTGCCCGCCGCGCCTCCTCCACGGTGCCCGCGGAGGCGCCCACGATGCGCTCGGGGCCCAGCAGCCGCCGTGCGTCCGCGACCGGCAGGTCGTCCTCGCCCACGTGCACGCCGTCGGCCCCTGCGGCCAGGGCGACGTCCACGCGGTCGTTCACCACCACCGGTACACCCGCTGGGTTTGCCAGCGCCACCAGCCGGCGCGCCGTGGCCACCAGGGCGCGGCCGGCGCTCTCCTTGTCCCGCAGTTGCAGTGCGGTGGCGCCGCCGGCAACGGCTGCCTGCGCCACGTCCTCGTGGCTGCGTCCGCGGAAGCCCGCGTGGGTGATCACGTACACCCGCAGGTCAAACCGCATCCGCCTGCACCTCCTGGGCCCGGACCCCTGCACGCAGGTCGCCGGGCTGGACCTGCGCCAGGCGGTCTAGCAGCGCGGCGCAGAAGGTCCCCGGGCCTCGGGCCTCCAGGGACGCCAGCTCGGCGGCGTAGCCGAAGTACGCGAGGCCCGCGGCCGCGGCCACGAGGGGGTCGTCACCCACCGCGACGAAACACGCCACCACCGCGGTGGCCATGCACCCCGAGCCGACCACCTGCTTCAGCATCGGGTGGCCGTTGTCCACCGCCACGAACCGGCTGCTGTCCGTGACCCAGTCCCGGCTGCCGGTCACCGCCGCCACGACCCCGTACGCGCGCGCCACAGCCGCCGCGGCTTCCTCCGGAGGCCCTCCGGCGGCCACCGACTCCACCCCGCGCAGCACGGCTGGCCTGCCGGCCAGGTGGGCCATCTCCGCAGGGTTGGCGCGCACGACGGTCACCCGTAGCTCCCGCAGCAGCCGGCGGGCCGCCTCGCTGCGCATGCGGCTCGTCCCTGCTCCCACCGGGTCCAGGACCACCGGGACGCCCCGTCCGCTGGCCTGGCGCCCTGCAGCCGCCATCGCCGCCAGCCGGTCCCGCGTGGGCGTACCCAGGTTCAGTACGAGGCAGGAAGCCTGCCCAGCTACCTCTTCGACCTCCTCCGGGGCGATGGCCATGACGGGGAGCGCGCCGGTTGCCAGGGTGGCGGCGGCCACGTCGTTCACCGTGACCAGGTTGGTGACGTGGTGCACCAGGGGTTTCTCGAAACGAAGCCTCCGGAGCAGCTCTGCGGCAGCTTCGGGCAGCGAGACCGGCACCCTAGGGCCTCCGGGCCAGCAGCACGTAGAGCAGGAAGCTCAGCCCGAGGCTCGGGAGGGAGCCGCCGAGCCAAGGCAGGTGGCTGCTCAGGGGGAAGGGCAGGCCCACCGCTCCGAACAGCGTCGAGAGCAGTGTCTTCCACCCAGGGATCTCCGTGGGGACGATCCACTGGTACACGACAAAGCCCGCAAGCCAAGAGGCGAACCCGCTCCACCGGGGCGCGCGAGCCTGCGGCCCGTACAGGTCGTCCGGAGTCAGCCGACGTCTGCGTACCACGAAGTAGTCCGCGGCCAGCACCCCGAACAGGGGGACGAAGAACGCGCCGATGAGGAACAGAAAGGACTCGTACTGTACCAGGGGGACGGTGGCTGCCAGTAGGGAGCACACCGCCCCCGTCCCCACCGCCAGCTGTCTGCGGTTGGCCTGCGGCCACAGGTTCTGCAGGGACACCGAGGTGCTGTAGATGTTGGCGAAGGCCTCGTCGGTCTCGTCCACCAGGAGGATGGCCAGGGCCACGGCGCCCGCGGGGATCGCGAGCACTGCGGCCACCAGGTCCTCCGCCCGCAGCGCCAGCATGAACAGGGCTCCCAGGGCGTAGAACCACACGTTGGCCAACGCGTAGCCCACCGCGGTCCCCCAAAACGCGCCCCGGGGGCTTCTCGCGAACCGCGTATAGTCCGCGGCCAGGGGGATCCAGGAGACGGGCATGGCCACCACCAGATCCACGCCCAGCCAGAAGGACAGCTCCCCCGTGCCCGGCCGCCTCCACAGGCTGCCCACGTCGAAGTGCGTCAGCGCGTACCAGGTGAGGTACACCGTGGAGGCCAGGACGAACCACACCGCGTAGCGGCGCAGCCACCGCCGGACGACCACGATGGGACCTCCCACCGCCATCAAGGTGGTCAAGAAGCCGAACACCGCCACCCACGCCACGTAGCTGGAGGTCCCCAGCAGACGCCGGGTGATGGCGTCCGCGCTGGTGGCGATGATGAGGATCTCAAAGGCTCCCCAGCCCACGTTCTGCAGCACGTTCAAGGCGGTGGGCACCGCGGAGCCGGAGATCCCCAGGGGAGCCCGCAGGAGTACCATGCTGGGCGCACCGACTTCAGCCCCGATCCAGGCGGCCAGCCCCAGGAGGAGGTTGCCCACCACCGCCCCCAGCAGGGTGGCCAGCAAGGCGTCCCGCAGGCCCAGGCCCGGAGTCAGCAGTGCTCCTGCCACCAGCAGCAGCAGGCTCACGCCCAGGTTGAACCACAGGACGAACACCTCCACCGCCGCCAGGGGGCGGCTCTCCGTGGGCACCGGCTCCACGCCCCACTCCGCGGCCAGGGTGGCTTCCCGCACCTGCGCGCTCATCCCACCACCTCCGGGACCTTCGCCCGCGCCAGGGCGTGCAGCACCAGCCACCCGAGCACCGCGCCGGGAACGCTGCTGGCCAGGAACAGGGGCAGCAGGGTCGCCAGGGGGATGGCCTTGCCCATCAAGAAGGGGGCCACCAGGAGGCTTCCCACGGTGGCTCCCACGGGCCCGGTGCCGAGGGGCTCCAGCAGGGCCACCCAGCTCTGTCGCCACGCGCGGTACGCCAGCCCCACCACCAGCGCGCCCGGAATCCCTCCGGGGAACGCCAGGAGGGTGCCCACCCCGAGCAGGTTGCGCAGCACGGCGGCCAGGGTGGCTGCCAGGGCCGCGTACCAGGGACCCAGCACCACGGCCGCCACGGCGTTCGTCATGTGCTGCCAGGGCAGCAGCTTGGCGCCCGCCACGGGGATGGCGCCCGGCACGAAGGACAGGACCACGGGCAGTGCCGCGAACACCGCGGTGAGGACCAGCTTGCGGGTCACGCTCCCCCTCCTCTCCATGCCATGTCCCAGAAGGCGGCTTCGTACTCCGCCACCTGGCGGAAGGCTTGCTCCGCCGTAGCCTGCTCGGAAGGCGAGGCCCACGCCAGGGCGCGCCCGGTGCAGGCCTCCAGCCCGGCCACGTACTGCGCGAAGCCCGGCTGCGTCCAGTGCTCCACGAACTCGCGAAACGCAGGGGCCCCCGGAGACGCGGAGGTCCAGGCGTCCAGGTAGGCCCGCTCACAAGCCCACAGGGCCGTCATCTGCGCGGCGTACGGGAGTTCCCGCAGACCCCGGAGGAAGTCCACGTATGCCCGGCACGTGGGGTGCACGGCGACGTCCAGGGAAAGCCCCCGGGGGCGGGCGTGCTGCTCAAACCAGTCCAGCTCGTCCGCAAGCCCCACCAGCCCCGAGGCCAGGACCCGCTGGTCGGGCCTGGGGGAGGCGGCCAGGACGTACGCCTGCGCTGGCAGAAGTCCCCGCACGAAGTGGTAGTCCTGCACCAGCCACCTCCGGAAAGCCTCCTCCGGCAAGCTCCCGTCCCGCACCCCGTCCAGGAAGGGGTGGCGGGTGGCCCGGCGCCACAGCTCCGGGTGTCGCGCCAGCAGGTCCTCGGGGCTCACGCAGACCTCCAGGCGGCGTCGAAAAATGCGTACTCCAGCTCCATGGCACGCCGGTACAGCTGCTGTAGGCGACTGCGGTCTCCCCCGTACCGGTCCAGGAGGTCTTCCAGGGTCTGGGCCAGCCCTTGGAAGTCCGCGCCCGCGTAGGTGTGGACCCACTCCGCGTACGGGCTTTCCGGATTGAGAAGGGGCAGGAGCTGCGAGCCCAAGTAGGCGTACAGCCGCATGCACGGGGTCTGGGCGGCTACCCCGTGGCCCACGGGCTCCAGGGCTGCGGTGCGGAGCAGGAAGTCCGTGTACGCGGCGGTGGCGGGAGCGGGGACGGGCTGCAGGTCCACGCCCCACCGCTGCGCGTAGCCGCGGTGCAGCCGGAGCTCCTGCAGGGCACCGTCCAGCAGCTCCTTGAACTTCACAAGCCCCTCCTGGTCCGGGGCTTTGGCCAACAGCAGCGCGTAGCCGCGGGCGAAGGCGTCCAGGAAGTACGCGTCCTGGCCCACGTACCACCGGAAGCGCTCCACGGGCAGGTCCCCCGAGGCGATGCCCTGCACGAAGGGGTGCTCCAGGCACGCCTCAGCCAGGTCCTGGTTTTGCTGCCACAGGTGCGACACGACTCCCACGGTGACCTCCACACAAGCACAACCGCCAGGCCCGAGCAGGACCTGGCGGCTTCCGTGGTCTCGCCACTTCCCCACGCCAGCATTACCTGGATCGGGTCTTCGGGGTCTGCGGCATTGGCCTTGTCGGCCGGCCGCACTCTCAGCCCGGCTCCACCGAGCTCCCCCAGGGCTTGCTATGCACTTTGTGCGCGGCCTCGCGACCGCACTCCTATTATCGCACCACCCGCAACCCGTCAACCGCGGGAAGGAGGTGTCCCGCGCGCTCGTTGCGCTGACAGCTCTAGGAAGTAGCGGTGGACTCCAAGGTAGCCGGTGATCTCGGGGTGGAAAGTGGCGCCCAGCAGGCGTCCCTGCTGCACCAGCACCGGAAGCCCCTCGTGACGCGCCAGGACATGCACCCCCTCCCCTACCCACGTGACCACGGGGGCCCGGATGAAAGCGACTCGGAAGGGGTTGGGGTCCACCACCGGACACGAGATCTCCACCTCGAAGCTCTCCCGCTGGCGGCCGTACGCGTTCCGCTCCACGGTCACGTCCATGAGGCGCAGCAGCGGCGGTTCCCCACCGGAGGCGCTGCGGGCCATGAGGATGAGACCCGCGCACGTCCCGAACAGCGGCATCCCCTCCTCCGCACGGCGCCGGATGGCCGCATCCAGCCCGCACCGAGCCAGCAGCGTGCCGATGGTTGTGCTCTCCCCACCTGGAACCACGAGCCCTGCGAGGCCCTCCAGCGCTTGGGGGGTACGTACGAGGACCGGCTCCGCACCCGCCTGGCGCAGGGCCTCCACATGCTCCGCCACGTCGCCTTGTAGCGCCACCACACCCACGCGCACCGTCCTCACCTCCGACCCGTGAGTCCTCCGCCCGCAGGAGCGCCGCCCGGACGCCCAGGAGCCCGTCTGAAAGGATGTCGCTCAGACCGGACTGGGGTGGTCTAGCTGCCGCGGGTCTGCAGCAGCTCGGCCTCCGGAAGCCGCCGCACGTCCAGCCCGCGCATGGGCTCCCCAAGCCCCTCGCAGGCCCGCGCCACCGCATCGGGGTCGTCGTAGTGCGCCACCGCGTCCACGATGGCCCGGGCCCGCCGTGCCGGGTCTTCCGACTTGAAGATCCCCGAGCCGACGAACACCCCGTCGCAGCCCAGCTGCATCATCATGGCGGCGTCGGCCGGGGTGGCGATCCCGCCCGCGGCGAAGTTCACCACGGGCAACCGTCCCAGCCGGCGGACCTCCAGCACGAGCTCGTACGGCGCCCCGAGCTCCTTGGCCGCGGTCATGAGCTCCTCCTCGGGTAGGGCCTGGAGCCGCCGGATCTCGTCCAGGATCTGGCGCGCGTGGCGCACCGCCTCCACCACGTTGCCCGTGCCCGCTTCGCCCTTGCTGCGGATCATGGCCGCGCCCTCGCCGATGCGGCGCAAAGCCTCCCCCAAGTCCCGCGCCCCGCACACGAAGGGCACGCGGAAGCGGCGCTTGTCGATGTGGTAGCGCTCGTCCGCGGGGGTCAGGACCTCGCTTTCGTCGATGAAGTCCACCCCCAGGGCCTCCAGCACCTGCGCCTCCACGAAGTGTCCGATGCGGACCTTGGCCATCACGGGGATCGTCACCGCGGCCATGATGGCTTTGATGCGGGCGGGGTCCGCCATGCGGGCCACGCCGCCCTCTGCCCGGATGTCCGCGGGCACCCGCTCCAGGGCCATCACCGCCACCGCGCCTGCGTCCTCCGCGACGCGGGCCTGCTCCGGGGTGGTGACGTCCATGATGACCCCGCCCTTCAGCATCTGCGCCAGCCCGCGCTTGACCCGTTCGGTGCCCACTTCCCGCACGCCTACGCACCTCCCCCCGACAGGAGTTCCAGGGCCCGCCAAAGCTCGTCCCTCGGGTAGGCCTCCAGCGGTTCCCTCGAGCAGCCCGCCACGCGCCAGAAGCCCCGTTCGGTGAACCGACCCACTTCGGCCGCGGGGATCCCGGCCCCGCGCAGCGCGGACACAGTGCGCTCGGGGTCGGGGGTGGCCACCAGCAGCGCGCCGCTGCTCACGAGGCCAAGCGGGTCCAGGCCCAG
>BEII01000030.1 GCA_002898935.1 bacterium HR32 | reverse complement strand
CACCCTGAACTTCGACGACGAAAGGAGGGAAGACCGCATGAGCCGATTTCGTGGCTCTACCCTGGGCCACGTGGCCCTGCTGGTGGTGGCCGCGCTGGTGGCCGCGGCCTGCGGCACGTCGCAGACCGCCCAGGCCCCGAGCCCTTCACCGAGCCCCTCGCCGCCCGGGGGGACGGTGACCGTGAGCGGTAAGGTTCTCGTCACGGGTCTTGTCCTACCCAACCCTCCCGCCGTTTTTGGTAACCCCGCGGCGGACGGGACTCGCGTCTCTTACTGGGTGACTTCCCAGCTCACCGCCGCTGGTTCTCCCGCCTCCGCGCTTGAGGCCTCTTTGAATGCTGTCCGGAATGCCGCCAAGAGGGGAGTTACGGCGGCTGCTGCGGAGCGCATGCTTCGCCAGCTGAGCGAGCTCAAGGCGCAGGCGCAGCGGCTGGGCCGGGTTGGCCCAAGCATCACCTACCCCATTACGACGGCGCCGGCTGCGACCGTGGGCACTTCCGGAGGCGAGTATACCTTCAACGTGCCGGCGAGCCTCGTGGGCCAGCAGATCACGATCTGCGTGCGGGGTCCCAACGTGACCGGTGACACGAACGCGGGGGACCCGACCATCACGGGAGCTTGCGGCACCATGACCGTCATGCTCAACCAGGGAGGGTCCACCGCCATCAACCGCATGAGCTTCGTAGTGCCGCAGCAGGGGCTGGGGTTCTACATCCTCACGACGGCGTCGAACGTCTTCGGAGCGACGCCGCTCGGCCAGACTACTCCGGTGAACCTCGTTACCATCGCTCCGCTGAGCGCGGCAGACAACACGTTCATCCGGAGTCGGCTGGTGATCGGTATGGATCCGCGGCTGTACCCGCAGGCAAGCCCCTACGCGGGAACGGGCGCGGCGATTGCCAAGGCTCTGCGCGTGGTCAGCAGCGTGTCCGGTACCACTTTCACGATCCGGGGCGTCGTCCAGTGGCGGAGCGACCAGAGCACGGACGCCGCCTACCAGCTGGACGGCACCGGCGGCTGGGATGTCACCGGCGGCGGAGGGGCGGACGACTTCGTGGACGGTGGCCAGGGCTGCGAGTGGGACGGGGCGGAGGCTGGTACCAACGACCCGGGTGCGGCGCCCAACGGCTTGGCCCGGGCGGCTCAGATCGCTGCCTCTGGACTGTCGCCGAGTGCGCCCTTCATGTTCTTGGCCACCAACATCTTCACCATCATCACGCCCACGACCCAGGCCGGGGAGTTCGTGTTCCCGAACTTCATCCCGGTCCACTGCGTCTCGTTTAGGGTCGCACGGGACACCACGCCGCCCACGTTCTCGGCCAGCTCGGTCCCTGAGTCCGTGCCAGCTGCACCGGGCGGGCTGGGGAACTGGAGCCAGACCGCTCCCAACAACTACGTGTGGGTTCCGTTCAGCGAGCCGGCCATGTCTGCGCGGCCGCTGGGTGCTGGTGGTGACTTGGACGACCCGACTGAGTGGACCCGGTTTGTACCGGCCAACGACCAAGCCGACGGCGAAAAGGGTGCGGCCAGTCCGGATCTTTGGGATGCGCACGTGGGTGCTTATGTGGCGGGTGCAGGAGCCGTGCACGTCGATCTGAGCGGACAGCCCGACGCCATTACCGGCGTGCGGGTGCCGGTCGCTTGCAATGAGACATTGGGACCTGGGGCTGGAGCACCTGAGCTGGTGACGCCGTGCCCCAACGCTGCGAACAACGGCAAGACCGTCCGGACTGACTGGGACGCGCAGTTTGGCGACTGGTGGTTCACGGTGTGGAGCCCCGTACAGCTCAGCGATCTCTCCGGGAACACGATTCCGCCCGGGCCTGCCCTGCGCATCACGGGGGTGGTGGTCCCGTAGGCGTGCGGTGCCCGGGTGTAAGCTGGTGCCGGGTGGGGAAGCCGGCCTTCCCCACCCGGCGTTTTTCGGCGTTCGGCCTACTCTTCGCGGTGCTCGCGCTCGTCGGCGGCTGCGCGGGGCCGTGGGGTCGGCCGTTCTCCGGCGCCTCGGCCGGGGCCCTCCGCGGTCAAGAGGCGGAGCGAGGTGGGGTGGCCGCCCGCGTGGGCGGGGAAATAATCCTGCTGCGGTGGGTCGACCAGGACGTGGCGTTGTGGGACAGCCTGTCCGGGTTGAGCACGCGCGACCCCGGGCGCCGGGACGCGATGCGGTGGGAGGTTCTGCAGCGGTGGATCACGCGGACCCTGGCTGCCCAGGAGGCGCGCCGACGGGGTATTTCCGTGAGCCCGGAGGAGATTGACCAGGCCCTGAGTGCCGGCTTGGCGCTTCCCTCTCAGCGGCGGGTGTACGAAAACCTGCGCCGGTACGGAGCCACCGAGGACGACATCCGCGTGCGGATTCAGTTGGACCTGTACCTGTCGAAGTTCCGTTCGCAGCTGGCCCGGGAGATCGCGTCGGGTGTCCGCGAGGAGGACGCCTGGGCGTACTACCGGGCGCACCAGGAGCTCTTCCAGCACCCGGAGCAGGTGTACGCGTGGGTCATTCAGGTCAGGGAGGAGGGGCTCGCCCGGCGCATCGTAAAGCGCGCCCGGGAGGGCGAGGACTTCGGCCGCCTGGCGGAGGCGTACTCCGTCCACCCGACGCGCGCGCGGCGTGGCGAATTCGGGTGGCTCAACCGCGGAGGCTTCGCGTTCGAGCCTCTCTTTCTTCTGGGAGTGGGGGAGGTGAGCGACCCGATCCCGTACCAGGAGACGTGGCTGGTGGTAAAGGTGACGGCGCGCCGGCCGCCCGGACTTTGGCCTTTCCACGAGGTGCGGGAGGAGGCCAGAAGAGGGGTCGTGGCTGAGCGCCTCGTCGAGCAGCAGCGGGAGCTGGACCGGGTCCTGCGTTCGCGCACCCCCATCGTGATCTTCATCTCTGCTCCGTCGCGGACCGGCACGCCGTGAGAAAGAGCTGGCTGGTTGTCTGTGTGACCCTGGCTCTGTCCGCCTGTACACGCGCGGAGGACGTGGTGGTGGCGGAGGCCGGGGGGCACAAGATTCGGATGCGCCACCTCCTTCAGGAGGCGGCAGTGGCCCGCGCACGCGGAGAGGCCCTGGACGATCCGCACAGCCAGACTCTGGCGCGCTTCTACAACGCAGCCACGGAGGCGCTTATCGACCAGATCCTCCTGGCCCGGGAAGCGGAGCGACGGGGCCTGAAGGTGCCCGACTCGCTGGTGGACGCAGAGATGAATCGGCTGCGCGGCGAGCAGTCCACCGAACAGTGGCGGCGCGTCTTGGCCAGCTACCACATGTCCGAAGCCGACCTTCGGGATCGCCTGCTGAGAGGGCTGCTCATCGAGCGGCTGCGCGAGGAGCTGGCTCGGGAGGTCCGAGTTTCAGAGACGGATGTCCGCTCCTACTATCGGGAGAACGCACACCTCTTGAAAAAGCCCGCCAGGGCCCGGTTGTTGACCCTGTGGATGCCCCGGCAGGCGGCGGACGCCGTGGCGCGACGGTGGCGCGCGGGCGCCCCCATCCGGGAGCTGCAGGCGTCGTACAGGGCACGGGTTCTGGAGCTTCAGCTGACGGAGGACGACGCGAGCTTTCCCGGGCGGACCGAAGTCCTGAGGAGCCGGCCAGGAGAGGTGCTGGGCCCCTTTCTTGCGGCCGGCGAGGCGATAGTCGTCAAGGTGCTCTCCGTGGATCCCGCGCGACCGATGACCTTCCAGGAGGCGAGGAGCTTGGTGGAGCAGAGGCTGGTGGACGGGAAGGTGAGTGCAGCGCTGGCACGGCTGGCGCGGGATCTGCGCTCCCGGCACGGGTTCCGGATTTTCTTCCGCTTCCGGGGCACACCCCCGCCCGAGGCGTACCCGGTGGGCAGTCCCTGAATCGGGATTCTGACGAGCTCCGGGCCGGGCCTGCGTTTTTACTACAGAGACACGTACCTCCGGAGCAGCTCATGGTAAAGTTCCAGCCAAGCGTCCCGCGCCGCGTGGTTCGCGGGATCGCCCAGGACCGCCGTTACAACCCCCTCGATTGGGGGTCTGATCATGAACGCTTGGGCAGGGATTGGACCGCCGTACCTGGAGAGGTCGGGGCCCCACACAGACTCCTCGATGGCGCGTCGGGCGCCCGCACCCGGCGGATACCAGTACGTAGGTTCTCCGGTGGCGGGATAGGGGTCGCCCGGAGAGGCGCCGGGAGGGGGCGCGCTCCGGACGCGGTCCTCGTGCTGCCGCACAGGGCTCGCTCCGAAAATTTGCGGGTTATCGGCTCTGTGCCGCGCAGGCGAGGCCTGTAGGTCAGCCCACGAAGGCTTCCGGTCGGGCGGTTGTGTTGCCAACCAAAAGGCGAAGATGGCCGGGCGCCCCCTAGGTCCGAGAGGCCAGTTTCGCGGTATTGTATGTGGGATGACGGAGCCTGACAGAAGGTCGCCCGAACTGAGGCCGGAGTTGGGTCCGACAGGTCCGTAGTTCATCGTGGTACCTCCGCAACGATTCGGACTCGCAAGGTGGTCTGGAAGTTCCGTGCCGCAGGCAAGGCCATTCTCCTTCCCAGACCTCACCACCCCGACCTGGCCGTTTCCGGCCGTGCTGCCGTCCCGTTGGCTGCGCCGGGGATCCGGGTCGGAGTCGTTCATCCGCAGGTACGGGACCGGGTCCTCGCCCATGATCATCGCGCCCCTCAGGACTGCGGACATATCCGTCCCCTCGTAGGGGGCGTGAGCCTCCAGCAGCTCCCACTCGGTGGGGTCGTCCCCGGTCTTCGCGAACCACCGGACCACGCCGTCGTCCGAGGTTTCCCGAACCAGCTCTCTGCCCCCCACCGTCACCGTTTCGTAGGTGAACTCCCGGCGCGGAGACAGGGGCGGGTTTTCCGCCTGGGTGATGCCGGCCCGCACCGCGGGGCGCGCTTGTGCCGTCGGCTTTCGGGACACGGCCGGGTTGGAGCCTCCCCCGGTGTCGCGGGTGGGGCCGCTGACAGCAGGCCGCCGGGTCGAAACCGACGGCGCGTTTTGGGGAATCGTCGGCCGGATTGTTACGGACGGCGCGGCCCCCGGCTGTGCCCGCCGGTGTGGGTCTTCGGGGAGCGCTGCCAGGAGATTCCGAAATAGCCGGGCGGGGGATCTTTGCTTGCTCGTTGCGGTGCCCGTCACCTTGGCGCCCGTCACCGGCCCGGGTACGGCAAGCCCGTTCAGCGTGACCATCGAACTCCCTCCCGCTCTGGCGATCACCTGCTGCTTGGGCGGCTGCGCGGGTCCTGATTCCCGCGGCTGCCGCCCTCTCGGTCTTGCACAGTCCGTGCCGCGACGAGCAAAAGGGGGATCTGACCCCTCAAGGTCAGACCCCCCAAGCGAGAGGGCAGCCTACCGGCCGGCCCGCGAAACGGTCATGGGCATGCCCGCGTACAGCTGGGCCCGGACCTGGATGCCCACCACGGGTGAGCCGGGGTTGACGACCACGCCGTCCACCCGGCCGTAGACGTCCCCCGGGTCGATGCGGCCGTTGCCGTTGAAGTCCTGCCAGGCCACGACGCTCACGGGCCCTGTGGCGGAGTCGTTGATCTGGAACCGGCCGTCCGCCATCACCCGGGCCATGCTGCTCAGCCGTGCTACTGACCCGCCGGCCACGCTGGCCGTGAACACCCGCAGGGTCTGGGCGGTGTTCTCCACCCCCACGGCCGCCGCGGCGTTCACGAGCCCGTACCCGTAGAAGTTGTCGAAGCCGGGTGCTCCGAGATCCTCGGCGGTCTCGGCCAGACGCTGGCGGATCTGCTGGGGCGTGGTGAACCCCCGGGAGACGAGCAGAGCCGCCACCCCCGCCACGTGCGGGCTGGCCATGGAGGTTCCGATGCTCGGGGCATAGCCGTTTCCCGTCGCTAGACTGAAACCCGTGCTCCAGACGGATCGGGTGTTGGGGTCTCCGCAGCTGACCCGGTTGTTGCCCCCGGGGGCTGCCACCCAGACCTCCGGGCCGAAGTTGGAGTACCACGTGATCACACCGTCACAGCCCACCGCGGAGACCGCGATCACACCCGGGTAGGCGGCGGGGAATCCCACTGGCGCGTCCTCGTTCCCGGCCGCCGCCACGAGTGTGACGCCGCGGCCCAGCGCGTAGTTCACCGCCTCCTGTTCAGCCTGGCTGGGGTTGGCGGATCCGAGGCTCATGTTGATGACCTTGGCTCCGCGGTCCGTAGCCCAGTAGATCCCTTGGATCACGGCGAACATGCTCACGGCGGTGCAGTCGGTCGTGCCGGGGATCGTACCGACGCGGATGGGCATGATCCGGACACCGGAGGCCCCACCCCAGGCCACCCCTGCAACGCCGGTTCGGTTGTTCGTGAGGGCCGCGATGGTCCCCGCCACGTGGGTCCCGTGGCTGTTCTGGTTGACGTTGACGGGGCAGCCCGGGTCGGTAGGGTCCGGGTCGTCGTCCAGGAAGTCGTACCCCGGGACCGTGACGCCGGCGAGGTCCGGGTGGTCGAACCGGATCCCGCTGTCGATGACCGCCACGATCACGGGAGACCCGACCGTGACCGCCCACGCGGCGGGGAGGCCGATCATGGGATAGTGCCACTGCACCGGGAACAGCTCGTCGTTGGGGGTAACCTGTGTCTGCTCCAGGTACAGGTAGTCGTTCGGCTCCGCGAACAGCACCAGGGGCGAGGATCGGTACAACTGGATGGCACGCTCCACCGAAACGTCCGGAGGCAGTTTCACCAGCAGGAGGGAGCCCTGAGGCACGGTACGGACCACACGGGCCCCCAACTGGCGGTGGAGGGGCTCGAGTTCCGCAAGCCGCCCGAACTCCCGCACCTTCACGATGACCTCCCCGGGCGCGTACTGCGGACGCGCGGTTCTGAGAACGCCGGTCCCTTTCGCAGGGGGCTGCTCACCCAGTAGGCCGGTAGTACGTGTGCCTGCGTCTACGAACACACGTCCGCTGACCACTCCGGGGCCACCGGGAACCCCACCGGCCCCGCCTCCGCCGCCACACGCCGCCAGCGCGAGGGTCGCCGCGATCGCCAGTGCTGACCGGCCAGTCCACCCCATCATGTCGTCACCACCTCCTCGCTACCTGAGGGATCAGACGTTCCGCGCCGTCCCAATTCCCAAACATTATAGGCTGGAAGCTCTGCCCTTAAGGAATACTTAACCCTGTCATCTCTGAAAGCGCCGTGCCGGTCAACCACGTCCGTGGCTCGAGGCGGGCCCGTGCCGAGATTTCGAGTACGACCTGCGCGGCGGGGCTGCTCAGCGCTCTGTGACCCGGGGTCAGAAGACCCCGGCCTTGTCGGGGGGAGGCCGCTCGGGGTGGGACGTGCCCGTGACCTGGGAGCAGGTGGCGACGATCGTGGTGACCGTGGTCCTGGCGGTGCTCGCCGGGATCCTGTACAACACCCGCCGGTTCGACGACGTCCACCGCCGGATCGACGACCTGCGGGCGGACATGAACGCCCGGTTCCCCCAGGTGGCCGCCCGGTTCGGTGAGGTGCACGCGCGGCTCGGTGAGCTGCGGCAGGACCTGCGGGAGATCCGAGCGCTGCGCCGGTCGACCACGGCCGCCTTTGCTTCTACCTCTTTCACGGAACCCGGTCCGCGGGAGTGGTCTCTTCCGCCTCTGGGACTCTCACGGCGCCACGGTGAGTATCCTGGCCTTGAGGGCCGGGAAGGCGGACCACCGGAGCTGCCCGGCCGAGATGGAGAAACGCTCGCCGGAAAGGACGTCCACCGCAGCGGACCCGGACACCGGGACGACCACGTTCTGCAGGTCCTGGCTCTGCGTGTTGACGACCACGACGTAGGTGGTGCCGGAGACCTGCTTCTGAGCCGCGTACACGCCGCGGTACACGAACCCGTTGGACTGGGAGGGCTCCTCAAACGCCGGGGCAGCGTTCTGGATGCGCGCGAAGGAAGTTGGAGACAGGATGACGGGCCGCAGGGTGGACGTGAGGTGGCGGACTAGGGTGAGCTGCCAGTTCCACACCTCCATCACCCTGGACCAGCTGCCCCAGGGAGTCTGGGAGGGGCTGCAGCCGCCCTCGGTCTGGGAGGGGCCCCACAGGACCTCGAACGCGCGGGCGTTCAGCGCGACCTGGGTCAGGTACCAGCGCTCGAGCTCGACGTAGGGGTAGGGCGAGGCGCGGTGGTCACCGCACGGGTGAACTCCCATGGGGATGAACTCGCCGATGGGGGTGGTGGACACACCGCGGACGAAGCGGTAGCCCTGCTGCCAGAGGCGTTCCTGAAGCAGGAGTTCGCCGAGCAGGCGGCCGAAGGGGTGCTCGGGGATGCTGGACTGGTCGATGGAGATCTCCGGCAAGATCATGCCTCCGATCTGGTAGAGGGAAGACCGGGTGGCTTCCGAGCCAGCCAGGACGTAGATGTCCCCGGTAAGGCGACTCGGGTCGAGGGACCGGATGTAGTCGTGCACAGGCCGGTACTGGGTGACGGGCATGGCGTCGGGGTTGTACTCGTTCACCACGAGCCAGAACAGGAGGTACGGCTTGCGCTTGTGGAAGTTGACGATGTCCGCGATGAGGGCGCGGCCCTGGGAGGTGTTCAGGCCAGCAGACCAGGCGTCCTTGGAGCGGCCGATGTCCTGGGTCGCGGGGCCGTAGAAAAAGAGGCGGTACTGGTCCCACAGGAACTGTTCCCGGGGACTGGAGCCATCCGGGTTGCTGAACCAGTTCCCCTGGACGCCGAGGTACCCGGCGGACTGGACCTGACGCCACATCTGGTCGGCAGACAGACCCACCTTCTGGTGGAAGTCCCAGGCGTAGAACTTGCTGAGCATGGCCGCCACCACCGGCTGCCCGTTCACCTCCAGCCACCCGCCGACCCCGACCCGCGTGCTGGCCCCGGAGCCCGGCGCGGGCGTGGGACTTGCGGAGGGAGTGGGCGAGGGGGTCGGCGTCGGGGGAGGTGTGGGAGTCGGTGAGGGCGTCGGCGTTGGCGCGGGTGACGACGTGGGTGTCGGGGTAGGAGACGGGTTCGTAGTTGGAGAGGGGCTTGGGGTGGGGTTGGATCCGGGCGGCGGGGTGGGAGTCGGTGTAGGGCTCGGCGAAGGTGAGGGGGAGGGGCTCGGAGACGGTGAGGGCGACGGCCTGGGCCGCCGCCCTGGATCAAACGCCTGCTGAAGTGTCCCCTGCCCGCATGATGTCACGAGAACCGCCACTGCCACCAGTCCCGCCAACGTGGAGACCCGCATCGTGTTTTACCCCTTCAGGTGCGACGTGTATGGACTCTTGGGGTTAGTGATGGTGACCAGATGACTAACTAATAGGTAGTCTATCGGCCAAAGTACAAGTACCCGAATGGTCACTTTTTGTGGCGTACACAGGTTCGAATCCTGAAACCTGTTTCTGTCGTGCAGACGCAGGGGCCGTGCGCGCAGGGTCAGCGGGTGGCTGTCCGAGTCAGGAGCTTTCAGGTGACGGGCTGCGGGGGGACGGGTTTCCCGTCGAACCCTGCCACGGGGCTGCCTTCCTGGAACCAGCTTTCCGGCGCACGTTGGCCCCAGAGGGTCTGGCGGCGGGGGTCGTCCAGGCTCCAGCGGATGGGCTCGAACTCCGGGTCCACCGCTAAGTAGTCGCCGGTGTACAGTTCCACCCGGTGGCCGTCCGGGTCGCGCAGGTACAGGAACATGGCGTTGCTGATCCCGTGCCGGCCCGGGCCGCGCTCGATGGCCTCCACCTGACCCGCTCCGC
This sequence comes from bacterium HR32, assembly GCA_002898935.1. Classification (GTDB taxonomy): domain Bacteria; phylum Sysuimicrobiota; class Sysuimicrobiia; order Sysuimicrobiales; family Sysuimicrobiaceae; genus Tepidifontimicrobium. The sequence goes on along the minus strand of BEII01000030.1, from coordinate 346 downwards.
CCAGCGCGTCGGCGGCACGCAGCACCGCCAGGGGATCAGGTACCCAGTAGGCGAAGTGGTGCAGCCGCGGGCCGGCGCCCGTGGTGAGGGCCACGTCGTGGACGTTGCCCTTGCGCTGCAGCCACGCGGCCCACACGCGGTCGGCGCGGTCCACGGTGTACTCCGTGAGCCGGAAGCCCAACCGGTCGGTGTAGTAGGCCATGGCGCGCGGCACGTCCGGGCAGAAGAGGTTGAAGTGGTCCAGCCGCTGCAGCCCTGGGCCGCGGTACCGGTGGTACTCCTGTAACAAAGAAGGGTGCCGGCCGGCCCGCCGGTAGAACACCACGGGGAAGCCGAAGGGGTCCTG
>BEII01000029.1 GCA_002898935.1 bacterium HR32 | reverse complement strand
CGCCTGGCGTAGCAGAAGGGGCAACCGTGGGCGCAGCCGCGGTAAGGGTTGACGGACCAACCGAAGCCCATCCCCCGAACGCGGTTGAGCACGCTCTTCACGCGGATCTCGACGAGCTGTGGGGTCATGTTGCGGCTGGGTGCATGATAGGCGTACACGTGTTCGCATGTCAAGTAGTCACGTCTCCTCCTGGAGCCCCGTCAGCACCGTCAGGCCGCCGCCGAACCGCCGGACCATTTCCATGGCGTCCCTGCCCGCTTCTGCCATCGCCGGGCTGCGGAGGCCCTCCTTCAGGTCTTCCTGGGTGGCGAAGGTGGCCACGAAGATCTGGTGGTAGGGGACCTCCCCGCCCACGGGAGACCCCGTGACGCGGATCAGCACGTGCGACTGCACCTTGGGCCAGCGCCGGACGATCTCCATGTGCGTGGTGCGGTAGTGCCGGTCGAACCCCTCCACGTCGGACGGCTTACCCCACAGGGCGATGAACGTCGCGGGCATCCCGACCCCCTCCTCTCTGAGCCGGCTCCATGCTGCACCGGGCCGGCCGTGGAGTCAACGCAGGGTCCCTGCCGAGCCTTACAATGGTAGCAGGGTGAGCTTGTGGCGCTGGTCCTGAACTTCCACTGCGGGCGGTGCGGCCGGGAGTACGCGGTGTACTACCCCAAGGCGGTCGTCTACCCGCTGTACGGACAGGGAACCCGGGAGCAGGGCGCACGGGAGGACGCGCAGGAGGAGGCCAGTGGGGCGCTGGCCGTGCTGCGGGAGCGGGCGGAGCGGCAGGGGAGGACGTGGGTCGACGCGGGCCGGACCCAGCGGGTGGTGTGTGCCTGCGGCAAGGCGTTGAACCTGGACCTGAGCCAACACCCACGGGTCCCGCAGAGCAAGGCTGGAGCCGGCCGCCAGACCGGGCTCATCCCGTTCGGCACGCCACCCAAGAGACCCGCCTGACGTCCCGCGGGCAGCGGACTTGCCGAGGAGGGAGCGGAATGGCCGTGAACTGGAACCACCTGCGCGTGCCTCCGGAAAAGCTGCGGTGGGTTTGTGACCCGGACACGCTCAGCTTCCAGAGCACCACAGACCTCCCGCCCGAGCAGTCCCTGGTGGGCCAGGACCGCGCGGTGCGTGCCTTGGACTTGGGCCTGTCGGTTCAGCAGCCCATGTTCCACGTGTTCGTGGTCGGGCCGGCCGGGACGGGCCGGACCACGTACACCCAGCTCAAGGTGCGGGAGGTGGCGAGGACCCAACCGGTCCCCCGTGACTGGTGCTACGTGTACAACTTCAAGGACCCCAGCCAGCCGCTCGCGCTGCACTTCCCACCGGGGGAAGGCCGGAGGTTCGCTGCGGCCGTGGCTGCGCTGGTGGACGAGGTCCGCAACGCCATCCGCCAGGTCCTGGCCAGCGAGCAGTTCGAGGCCATGCGGCGCCAGACCCTCGAGCGGTTCGAGACCGAGGCGAACCGCATCTGGCAGGAACTGGAGGCTGTCGCCCGCCAGAAGGGGTTTTCTTTGCAGCGGACCCCACTCGGCATCACCACCGTGCCCCTGGGGCCCACAGGCCAGCCCATGACCCAGGAGGAGTTCGACCGCCTGCCGGGCCTGATCAAGGACAGGCTGGCGCAGGCCAACCGGGAGTTGCAGGAAGAAGTGGCGGAGGCGGTGCGCAAGGTGCGTGCTATCGAGCGGCAGGCGCGGGACGCGGTGGCGCAGCTAGAGCGGGATGCGGTGCTGGCTGCCGTCCGCGACCCCATCCACCGGCTTCGGGAGCGCTACCGGGACCTCCCCGGGGTGGTGGCCTACCTGGACGCGCTGCAGGAGGACGTGTTGGAGCACAGGGACGCCTTCCGGGAGGAGGAGGCACAGCCCCAGCTCCCGCTGCCCGTTGCGGCCCTGCGCCGGAGCGTGCTGGAGCGCTACGAGGTGAACCTGCTGGTGGACAACGGCGACCTCGAGGGCGCGCCCGTGGTGTTGGAGACCAACCCCTCCTACTACAACCTCTTCGGGAAGGTGGAGTACCGGGGCGAGCTCGGTACCCTGGTGACGGACTTCCGCATGATCCGGCCCGGGGCGGTCCACCGGGCCAACGGCGGCTACCTGATCCTGAACGCGCGGGACCTGCTGCTGCAGCTCGCCTCCTACGACGCCCTCAAGCGCGCTCTGCGCAGCGGCGAGGTGCGGATCGAGAACCTGTCCGAGCAGTACGGCCTGGTGCCCACCGCCACCTTGCGGCCCCAACCCATCCCCCTGGACCTGAAGGTGGTGCTCATCGGGCCTCCGGACCTCTACTACCTGCTGTACCGCTACGACGAGGACTTCCGGAAGATGTTCCGTGTGAAGGCGGAGTTCGACACCCAGATGCCGCGCACCGAGGAGAACATGCGCCGGGTGGCCGCGGCGCTGGGCGGCATGTGCACCGACGACGGAATCCGCCCGTGCGACCGCACCGCGGTGGCCAAGATTTTGGAGTACAGCGCGCGGTTGGCAGAGTCCCAGGACAAGCTGACGACCCGCTTCGGGGAGATCAAGCACGTCCTCGTGGAAGCGTCGGCGTGGGCCGCGCGGGACGGCGCCCCCGTGGTCACCGCCCGCCACGTGCAGCGGGCCCTGGAGGAGCGGGTGTACCGGAGCAACCTCCTGGAAGAGAAGATCCAGGAGCTCATCCAGCGCGGCCAGCTGTACGTGGACGTGGACGGCGAGGTGGTGGGACAGATCAACGGCCTGTCGGTCTGGCACCTGGGTGACTACGCCTTCGCCCGACCGACGCGGATTACCGCCCGCGCCTTCGTGGGCACCCGGGGCGTGGTGAACATCGAGCGGGAAATCAACCTCTCGGGGCCTATCCACAGCAAGGGCGTCCTGATCCTGAGCGGGTACCTGGGAGGCCAGTACGCGGCGCAGCGTCCCCTGAGCCTCTCCGCCAGCCTGACCTTCGAGCAGACGTACGAGGAGGTGGAAGGCGACTCCGCGTCGGCGGCGGAGCTGTACGCGCTGCTGAGCGTGCTGGCAGAAGTGCCCCTGCGCCAGGGGATCGCGGTCACAGGGTCCGTGAACCAGAAAGGGGAGATCCAGCCCATCGGCGGGGTGAACGAGAAGATCGAGGGCTTCTACGCGGTGTGCAAGGCGAAGGGACTCACGGGGCGGCAAGGAGTGGTGATCCCCCAGAGCAACCTGCAGAACCTGATGCTGCGCGAGGAGGTGGTGGACGCGGTCCGCGAGGGCCGCTTCCACGTGTGGGCGGTGCGCACGCTGGATGAGGGGCTGGAGATCCTGACGGGGATGCCCGCGGGTCAAGCCAGGCCCGACGGGACCTTCCCGGAGGGCACGGTGCACGCGCGGGTCGCGGCGCGGCTGGAAGAGTTCAACGAGCGGCTGCGGAGGACCCGCACCGCACGCCCGGAGGCTGAGCGGGAGCCCGAGGAGGATCGGAACCGCGACTGACGCGGCTTTCACCGGCGGGTTACACGCGCCGCGTACGGTGAGCCGCGTGGTGCGGCGAGCCGTCCCGGTGCTCCTCGCTACGACGCCTGCCCCCGCGGGGGTGAGCGCGCGGCGGCCACGCGAGCGCTCCCCCAGTCTCCGGACCGGAGGCGCGCGACTTGATCGCGTGCGGAAGCGCGGACAAGGGGCGAGGGTCGTCGCCGGTCTCGCGGGGCTCGTGGTTGTGCTCGCGGCCGTGGCGGCGGGCGCGGCGCAGCCGGCCCTGGAGCGCTACCAGATCCTCCCCGAGGCCTCCGAGGCGCGCTACCGCGTGGGCGAGACCTTCCTCGGCGAAGGGCGGTTCAACGTGGCGGTGGGCCGAACCCGGGACGTCCGGGGCGTGATCCTGGTAGACCGCCAGAGGCCGGCTCGGAGCCGTGTGGGCCCCATCGTGGTGGACCTGAGCACGCTGCAGTCCGACAGCGCGCGCAGGGACAACGCCATCCGGCAGCGGTGGCTGGAGTCCACCCGCTTTCCCGAGGCCCGGTTCGTGTCCACCGAGGTGCGCGGGGCGCCTTCCCGCTACCGGGATGGGCAGCCCGTGGAGCTTGAGGTGGTCGGCGACCTCACCGTGCGCGGCGTGACCCGGCGTGTCGTTTGGAAAGCCACGGTGCGCCTGGCAGGCCCAGAGCTGCTGGCGCAGGCCGCCACGTCCGTCCGCATGACCGACTTCGGGTTCCAGCCGCCCAGCATCCTCGGGTTCGTGCGGGCGGAGGACGACGTCACGTTGGAACTGGACCTGGTCGCCAGGCGGGAGAGTCCGTAGCGTGGTAGGGTTCCTGTGGCCCGCGGCGCTGTGGGGGCTGGCCCTGGTGGCGGGGCTGGCCGCGGGGGTGGCGTGGCTGAGCCGGCGGCGCGTGCCCCGCGCGTGGAAGCACCCGTGGGCCGCGGAGGCGGAGGGTCTATCCCGAAGGCAGCGCCACGTGGCATCCCTGCTCTACCTGGGTGCCCTGGCCGCGGTGGTGGTCGGCACCGCGCGGCCCGTGGTTGCCGTGCGGTTGCCCGTGCGGGACGCCGCGGTGGTGCTAAGCATCGACGTGAGCGGGAGCATGCGGTCGCAGGACCTGCTCCCCAACCGACTGGAGGCTGCGAAGGGAGCCGCGAGAGCCTTCCTCCGGGGCCTCTCCCCGGGCACCTCCGTGGGACTGGTGGCCTTCGCGGGGACCGCGGAGCTCCTCCACCCGCCCACCCGGGACCACGCCCGGGTCCTGCGGACCTTGGACGACTTGAGCTTCCGGCCCCGCACCGCCATCGGGGAGGGACTGCTGGAAGCGGTGGCCGCCCTGCCGGGACGGGTGCGGCGGCCAGGGTCCGGCTTCCAGCTGGACGCTTCCGCGCCGCCCGGGACGGTGGTGCTCCTCTCGGACGGCCGCAGCAACACCGGCGTGGATCCCCTGGAGGCGGCGGAGGTGGCTCGGCAGCAGAAGGTGGTGGTGTACACCGTGGGGATCGGAGACCCCGCGCCCCGGGACCCCGTGTGGACCATCGGCGGCCCCCTGGATGAGGAGACCCTGAAGGAGGTCGCCCGCAGGACGGGTGGGGAGTATTTCCACGCCACAGACAGCGCGGGGTTGAGCAAGGTGTACCGGCAGCTGGCGTACCGGGTGAGCTGGCAGACGCGGCGGGAAGAGCTGTCGGGCCTGGCGGCCCTGGTGGCTGCGGTCGCCTTGGTTGCCAGCTGGTGGGCAGGCAGCCACGCGTACCGGGTCCTGTGAACAGCGCACGGGAGGGGTGGTGACGGACATGGACGCACCGGTGACCGACCTGGGCCGGTACATCCTGGAGGAGTGGGCGGAAGACTACCGCGCGGGCAGGCTGGACCGGCGGGAGTTCCTGCGCAGGGTGCTGGCCATGGCAGGCTCGCAGGCGGCGGCCCTGGCGCTGCTGAGTTCGGTGGGCGAGGCGGCATCCGCGGCAGAGCTGGGGGCGGCCAGCGCGCAGGCGCCTCCACCCCGCCAGACCGGAGGCGTCACGGTGCCCGCGGACGACCCGGTCATCGAGGTAGCGTCCGTGACGTTCCGGCAGGAGTCTACGAGCGTCCTGGGCTACCTGGCCCGGCCGCGGAACCGGCCTCAATCACCGGGCCTGGTGGTGGTGCACGAGAACCGAGGACTCGTGGAGCACATCAAGGACGTGGCGCGCCGCTTCGCCAAGGTGGGCTACGTGGCGCTCGCGGTGGACCTGGCGTCCCACGAAGGCGGCACCGACCGGTTCCAGGACTCGGCCCAGGTCACGGCCCTGCTCGGACGCACCCCGCCGGACCAGCTCGTGGCGATGCTCGTCGCCGCGGTGCAGTACCTGGGACAGCAGCCCTTCGTGCGTTCCGACCGGCTCGGGGCTGTGGGCTGGTGCTTCGGCGGAGGGATGACTTGGCGCCTGGCCACCGCGAGCCCGCAGCTGCGCGCCGCGGTCCCCTTCTACGGGTCGAACCCACCCCTGGACCAGGTACCGCACATCCGGGCGGCGGTCCTCGGCATCTACGCGGAGCGAGACGAGCGGATCAACCAGGGTATCCCTGCGCTGCGGGAGGCCCTGCAGCGCGCCGGGGTCGTCCACGAGATCGTCATCTACCCGGGCGTGGAGCACGCCTTCTTCAACGACACCGGTCCACGCTACAACCCGCAGGCCGCCCGGCAGGCCTGGGAACGTGCACTGGACTGGTTCGGGCGGTATCTTGAGTCCTAGTCGGAGCGGAGGACGGAGAGCGCGTGAGACGGTGGGTGGGGCTCGCGGTGGGCTTGGGGTTGGTGGCCCTGGGCGCCTGGCGAGTGCAGGGTGCCCTGCAGGCCCGCCGGCAGGCCGCCGCACCCCAGGCGCCTCGGTTCGCCGTGGTCCAGGTGGGACAGGCCTCTGTAGGCAGCGTGGTGCAGGAGGCCGCATACTCGGGAGACGTGCAGGCCACATCGACCGTGGAGGTGGTCGCACGGATCCCCGGCGTCGTGGCAGAGGTCCTGGTCGGGGACGGCGACCGGGTCCAGGCCGGACAGATGCTGGTACGCCTGGATCCCCGGGAGCTCCGCTACGACTTGCAGCGGGCCGCCGCCGCACGGGACGCCCAAGCGGTCCAGGTCCGGCAGGCGGAAGCGAACCTCCGCACCCTCCGAGTACAAGTGGAGCAGGCACGGGCAGCGCTGCAGGTGCAGCAGGCCCGTCTGCACCAGCTGCTGGCGGGCAGTCCCCCGGAGCAGGTCCGGCAAGCCGAAGAACAGGTGCGGCAGGCTCAGGCCAGCCTGGAGTTCGCGCAGGCGCAGCTCCGCAGGGCCGAGGAGCTCTTCCGACAGGGGTTCGTGGCGCAGCAGGCGGTGGACGCGGCCCGCACGGAGGTGGCGGTCCAGGAAGCCAGGCTACGGGCGGCGGAGCAACAGCTGGCGCTTTTGAGGCGAGGGCCTTCTGCCGAGGAAGTGGAAGTGGCCCGCGGGCAGGTCCGCCAGGCAGAGGTCGCGCTGCGTCAGGCCCAGGCCCAGGCGTCCCAGGCGGAGGTCGCGCTGGAGCACGCCCGCAGGTTGCTGGCCCAGGCGGAGGTGAACTTCCGACAGGTGCACACCTCCCTCGCGGAAAGCCTGGTGCGGGCTCCCGTCGCGGGGGTAGTGGCGGCACGGGCGGTGGACCCCGGCGACACCGTGTCACCGTCCACCCGCCTCGTGCAGGTGGTGCGCACCGACCCCGCCGTGGTGGCCTTCCCCGTACCGGAGCGGGAGCTGGGTGCGCTGCAGAGAGGTTCTGCGGTGGAGGTGACCGCGGACGCCGTGCCCGGCCGCGTGTTCACGGGACGCGTGGCGGGCACAAACCCCCTGCTGTCTCCGGAGACCCGCACCGCGGAGGTCAAGGTAGAAGTGCCCAACCCCGAGGGCCTGCTCCGGCCCGGCATGACCGCACGCGTTCGGGCGGTGCTGGCGCGCCGGGACGGGGTGGTCACGGTTCCGGTGGAAGCCGTCTTGCGCCGCTCCGGCCGGGCGGTGGTGTTCGTCGTGGAGGGTGACGTGGCGCGGGAACGGGAGGTGACCACCGGCCTGTCGGACGGACGGAGGGTGGAGGTCCGGACTGGGATCGGCGCAGGCGAGCGCGTGGTGGTGGCGGGTCAGGAAACCCTGCGAGACGGAGTGACCGTCCGGACCCCAGAAGGCCTTCGGGTAGGCCCGAGCCGGCAGCGGAGGCAGCCGTGAATTTCTACCGCCTGACCCTGGCCCGGCCGATCGGGACCTGCATCGTCTTCTGCGCGGTGGTCCTGGTGGGTGTGGCGAGCCTCGCGGGGCTGCCCATCGACCTGCTGCCGGAGATCACGCGCCCGCGCCTGACGGTGGTCACCGACTACCCGGCTGCCGGGCCTGAGGAGGTGGAAAACCTCGTCTCCCGGGTGATCGAAGAGGCGGTCAGCACGGTTCCAGGCGTGCTGGACGTGGTGTCGGTCTCGAGCCTCGGGACTTCCCGGGTGACCGCCACCTTCGACTTCGGCCGGGACCTGGACGCGGCCGCCGCGGACCTCCGGGCGGCCATCGAACGGGTCCGCCGCCGGCTGCCGGAGCGGGCCACCCCGCCCGTAGTGTTCAAGTTCGACCCGTCTCAGATGCCCATCCTCCAGATCGGCCTGGTGGCGGCACCGGGCTCGCGCGTGGGCCTCGCGGACCTCGTGCGGCTCGCGCAAGAGCAGGTGCTGTTCCGGGTGGAGCGGGTCCCGGGCGTGGCGGTGGTGGAGCTGCGGGGCGGGACCCGGGAGGAGATCCGGGTGGAGGCCGACCGCGCGCGCATGCAGGCCCTGCGCGTCTCCCAGCAGGACCTGGTACAGGCGCTGGCGCGCACCAACCTGTCCGCGCCCGCGGGTCAGGTGCTGGAGGGGTCCCGGCGAGTGACCGTGCGCCTCGTGAGCCGGTACGAGGACCTGGGCCACATTCGGTCCACGGTTGTGGCGGTGCGAGGCGGACGGCCCGTGCGGGTGCAGGACGTGGCCATGGTGCGGCGCACCCTGGCGGACGAGACCGGTCGCGTGCGCGTGAACAGGCAGCCCGGGATCCTCCTCCAGGTACAGCGGCAGCCGGGCGTCAACACCGTGGCGGTCTCGGACGGGGTGCGGCGGGAGGTGGAGCGGCTGGACAGACAGCTGGTGGACGTGCGCTTCCACGTCCTGGGAGACAGCGCCCAGTTTATCCGCAGCGCCATCCGGTCCGTGCAGGAGTCGCTGCTGGTAGGTGCAGGCCTGGCGGTGGGCGTCCTGTGGTTGTTTCTGCGCGACCTGCGCAGCGTGCTGGTGGTAGCGGCCACCATCCCCATCTCCCTGCTGGCAGCCTTCGCCCTCATGTACTTTGCGGGCTACACGGTGAACCTGATGACCCTGGGCGCCTTGGCCCTGGGGGTCGGCATGCTGGTCGACACCGCGATCGTGGTCCTCGAGAACATCTTCCGGTACCGGGAGGCGGGCCACGGGGGCAGGGAAGCGGCCCTGCGGGGCGTGCAGGAGGTGGCGGGCGCAGTGACCGCATCCACCCTGACCACGGTGGTGGTGTTCCTGCCCGTGGTGTTCCTCCGCAGCGGTGCCCTGGTCACCCAGATGTTCGTACAGTTCAGCTTCGTGGTGGTGTTCGCCCTGCTCTGCTCGCTGTTCGTCTCCCTGACCCTGACTCCCGTGCTGGCCTCCTGGCTGCCGCGGATGCGCTCGGGCGCCTCGGGAGGCTGGGTACACGCCTTGGTGGAGGGATACCGGGGCGTGCTGCGCGCCGCCCTCCGCCGCCGCGCGGCGGTGTTCGCCCTGTCGGGCCTGGCGGCGCTGCTGACGGTTGCGCTGTTCCCCCTTCTGGGGTCCGAGCTGCTCCCCCAGACGGACGAGGGCGAGGTGTTCGTGAACGTGCGCCTGCCCGCGGGCACCGACCTGGCGGTAGCCGACCGGACCCTGCAGGTCCTGGAGCGCACCGCCCGGCAGGTGGCGCCGGAAGTCCGGGACGTGACTTCGCTCGTGGGCAGCGCCTCCTTCGGGAGCTGGTCGGGTTCTCTGCGGCTGCGGCTCGCCCCGCGTGCGGAGCGGCAGCGGTCTACCGAGGAGGTGGCACAGGCGCTTCGCAGGGTCCTGGCGGTCCCCGGCGGGCGTGTCGTGGTGCGCGCGAGCTCCGGGGCCCTGGGGGTCCTGCGGTTCGGGACGAGCCAGGACCCCATCTCCGTGGAGGTGCGCGGCTATGACCTGCGGGAGGCGATGCGGATCGCCGGGGAGGTGCGTGCGCTGCTGGAGACCGTGCCGGGGGTAACGGACGCGGCCATCCAGCGGGAGGAGCAGGCGCCGGAGCTGGCCGTACGGGTGGACGCGCATCGGGCTGCGACGTTCGGGCTGTCGCCCGTGCAGATCGCGCAGGCCCTACAGGCGGCGGTCGCGGGGCAGGTAGCCACCCTCGTGCGGGAAGGGGGCACGGAGGTGGACGTGGTGGTGCGGCTGCCGGAAGCGCAGCGGCAGCTGGCGCAGGACGTCCTCGCAGTACCCCTCACGACCCCGGACGGCCGGACCGTGGCGCTGCGGCAGGTGGCGACGCTCGTGCGGGACCTGGGCCCCGCGCAGATCGAGCGGCGGGGCCGTGAGCGGGTGATCGCGGTGACCGCGCGGCTGCGCGGGCGGGG
>BEII01000028.1 GCA_002898935.1 bacterium HR32 | reverse complement strand
CACGTCGCCGGGCAGGGTCGGGGTGGTGACGCCCAAGGCGGCGCGCTGCCCCGCGCGGTCCACGGACAGGTTGTACACCACACGGTCCCCATCCGTGAGGCGCTGCACCACGCCCTCCAGGTCCGCGGCGTACACGGCGGTGGCCCCGCCCTCTCCGCCGACGAAAAGCACCCGGCCTCCGTCCGCGGTCCAGAACAGCCCGCCGGCCGGCACGTGCGCCCGCAGGTCGTCCAGCACGTGATTGCCCGCCGACCGGTCCCAACCCGCAGTCAAGGCGCGCGGGTCGCCTCCCTCCGCGCTCACCACCCAGACCCGGGTCAGGGTCGCGGTCCCGTACGCGTTGTCGTGCCCCAGGTACGCCACCTGCCGGCCATCCGGCGACCACGCAGGGCTTGCGCAGGGCCCGACAGAACGGGTGAGGCAGCGCGCAGGCCCGCCTTCTGCGGGCAGCACCCAGATGTCCTGCACGTTCGTCCAGTCCGCGTCCGGCCGCGGGTTGGCCACGTACGCGATCCACCGCCCGTCCGGGGACCACACGGGTGCGGTGTGGTCGCACGGCTCGTCGGTGAGGGCCTTCGGTGCACCGCCCGCGAGGTCTACCACGAACAGCTGCTTCCACTTGCCGTCCCAGAGCCCTTCGCCGTCCAGCTTGTAGCGCAGCCGCGTGATGACCCGCACCCGGTTCTGCCGCTTGCGCTTGGCCTTGTCCGGGTCCGGCTCCGCCTCCAAGGGGTCGGGTCCCACCCGGCTCACGAACACCAGCCGCCCGCCGTCCGGCGCCCAGCAGGGCTCCGCAGCCCCACCCGGAAGGCGGGTGAGCGGCCGCGCCTCCCCTCCGCCGGCAGGGATGACCCACAGCTGCACGTCCCCGCTCCGGTCGGAGAGGAACGCGATCCACCGCCCGTCCGCGGACCACCGGGGACTGCGGTCCCGGTGGGCTCCCCAGGTGAACTGCTGCGGCGGTCCGCCGTCTGTGGGGACCAGCCACAGGTGCGACCGGTACACCAGCTCGTCCTGCGCTTCGTCGCGCTCGATCACGGTGAGCACGAAGCACACCCGCTGGCCGTCCGGGCTCAGGCTCACGTCCGTGACGAAGCGCATGCGCAGCAGGTCTTCCGCCGTCACCGTGCGCACCCGGTCACCTCCTCTACCGGCCCTCCGCCAGCCGCTCCCACAGCGGCCGCGGGAGGCCACAGGCCTGCATCTTGCGCTGGACCGACTCGATGGGGTAATCGACCCGCCGGACCTCCACGGTGCGGGCCTCGGTGTCCAACACTGTGTACGCCGCACGGGGGTCGCCGTCCCGCGGCTGGCCCACGCTGCCCACGTTCACCAGGTGCCGCAGGCCCGGCTCCAGCGCCACGGGGGTGTTGGGCAGCAAGGCGAGGACCCGGGTGCGCTCGCCGTCGTGGGCGAACCGCATCGGCACGTGGGTGTGGCCGAACAGGCACACCGAGAACGCCTCCGCCCGGAAGTTGTCTTCTGCGGTCTCCCAGTCCAGGATGTACTCCTCCACCGGGTCCCGCGGGCTCGCGTGGACTAGGAGCATCCCCTCGAACTCCGTCCGTGGGCTGAGGGCGTCGAGAAAGGCGCGGGTGCGGTCGTGGAGCTGCGTTCGGGTCCACTCCACCGCGGCCCGGGCGAACAGGTTGAACCGCCGCGCGTCCAGCCGCCCTAGGGCGGCCAGATCGTGGTTGCCCACCAGGGCCACGGACGCCCGTCCCCGCAGCCGCTCCACGCACTCGTTCGGCTCCGGGCCGTAGCCCACGAAGTCGCCCAAGCACACGAACCCCTGCACGCCCTGCTGCGCGGCGTCCTGCAGGACCGCGTCGAGCGCGTCCAGGTTGGCGTGCACGTCGGAGAGGATGGCGTAGCGCATGGCGCCTGCACCTTGCAGGATACCGCACGGCGGTGGCGTCCGCTGCGACGGCTAGCGCGCAGCCCGTCGCGCAGCGAGCCGGTCCAGCACCGCAGCCCACCCCACGCCCTCCCGCGCCAGCAGCACCGAGAGGTGGTAAACGAGGTCCGCGGCCTCGTCCGCCAGGCGTTCCGGCCCTTCCTCGCGCGCTGCCCGGACCACCTCCGAGGCCTCCTCGAAGACCTTCTCATGCAGGCGGGAAGGGTCTGCGGCCAGTAGGGCCGCGGTGTAGGAGCCCGGGGACGGGTCGCGCCTGCGCTCGTGCACCACGCGCTCGAGCTCCAACAGGACGCCCGAAGGACCCACCTGGCGGCGTCCTTGAAGGTCCCGGTGGAAGCAGGACACCTCGCCGGTGTGGCACGCGGGGCCTTCCGGGTCCGCCACGTACAGGAGGCTGTCCCCGTCGCAGTCCTGCAGGACCTCCCGCACCCGCAGCCTGTGGCCGGAAGTCTCCCCCTTCTGCCACAGGACCTGCCGCGACCGGCTCCAGAAGTACGCGAACCCGGTCTGCTGGGTCCGCTGCACAGCCTCCGCGTCCGCGTACGCCAGCATCAGCACCTGCCCGGTGCGTCGGTCCTGCACCACCACGGGCCGTAGCTCCCTCTCCTCCCTCAACCGTCCACCTCCCGGACCGGGATGCCTCGCGCCGCGAGGGCCCGCTTGAGCTCGGGGATGCGCACCTGCCCGAAGTGGAACACCGAGGCGGCCAGGGCGGCGTCCGCGTTCCCTTCGGTGAGGACCTGGGCGAAGTGCTCCACGGACCCTGCCCCGCCGGAGGCGACCACGGGGACGGGCACCGCACGGCTCACCGCCCGTGTGAGCTCGAGGTCGAACCCTTCCGTGGTGCCGTCGCGGTCCATGCTGGTCAACAGGATCTCCCCCGCGCCGAGCGCCGCCGCCCGCTCGGCCCACCCCACGGCGTCGAGGCCCGTGGGCTGCCTGCCGCCGTGCGTGTACACCTCCCAACCTCCCGCGCGCCTGCGGGCGTCGATGGCCACCACCACGCACTGCCGGCCGAAGCGCTCCGCTAGCCGCCGGACCAGGTCGGGGTCCTCGACCGCGGCGGTGTTCACCGCCACCTTGTCCGCGCCGGCCCGCAGGATGCGGCGGGCGTCCTCCACGGACCGGATCCCGCCACCCACCGTGAGGGGGATGAACACCTGGCTCGCGGTGCGGCGCACCGCGTCCTCCAAGATGGGCCGTCCTTCCGCGGACGCGGTGATGTCCAGGAACACCAGCTCGTCCGCGCCCTCCCGGTCGTAGACCGCCGCGAGCTCGGCAGGATCCCCCGCGTCCCGTAGGGACACGAACTGGACGCCCTTCACCACGCGACCCGCGTCCACGTCGAGGCAGGGGACGATGCGCTTGGCCAGCATCACGCCCCCTCGCGGGCTGCCCGCAGGGCTTCGGGCAGAGGCAGCCTGCCTTCGTACAGGGCGCGGCCCACCACGACCCCCTCAAGCCTCAAAGAGGCCAGGGCCCGCACGTCGGCCACGTCCCGCACGCCACCGGACGCCAGCACACGGGCGCCCAAAGCCGCGAGGCCACGGTACAGGGCGAGGTTCGGGCCTGCCAGCGCGCCGTCCGCGTCCACGTCGGTCACCAGCAGCCGTTGCGCACCGCACGCGAGCGCCTGCCGGGCTGCGACCTCCGCCGTGAGGCCTGACGGCTCTGTCCAGCCCCGCACCCGTGCCACGCCCGCGCGGACGTCCACCGCTACCACGACCCGATCGCCCCACCGCGCGCACAGGGCCTGCAGCCACCCGGGGTCTAAGAGCGCCCGCGTCCCTACGACCACGCGGTCTGCGCCTGCGTCCAGCGCCCGCTGTACCGCTTTCTCGTCCCGCAGGCCCCCGCCGTACTGCACCCGCAGCCCCGCGGCCTTGACCTCGCGCACCGCGTGCAGGTGGCGGGGGCTACCTTCCCGGGCGCCGTCCAGGTCCACCACGTGCACCCACTCCGCGCCCTGGCTCCTCCACCGCCGGGCCACCGCCCCCGGGTCGGCGGCGTACTCGGTGGCGCGCGAGAACTCGCCGCGCACTAGCCGCACCACGCGGCCCTCCATCAGGTCCACCGCGGGCAGGACGGTCATCTCCGCGCTTCCAACCACTCGCGGACGCCCGCGAGCAGCCGGCGTCCCACCTCGCCGCTCTTCTCCGGGTGGAACTGAAACCCCACCACCCCTCGCCTCTCCACCACCGCGGGGATGGTGGCGCCGTAGACGGTCTCCGCCACCACGTAACGCCGGTGCGTCTGTGCGTAGTACGAGTGCACGAAGTACGCGTGCGCCCCCGACCGGACATGCGCCGTCACCGGCGAGGCGCGCACCACGGTCAGGGTGTTCCAGCCCATGTGCGGGACTTTCACTCCGCCAGGCAAGCGGACCACACGGCCCGGCAGCAGCCCCAGGCCCTGGTGCCGGCCGTCCTCCTCGCTCTCCTCGAACAGGAGCTGCATGCCCAGGCACAGGCCCAGCAGCGGGCCTCCGCCCTGCGCCCAGCTCCGGAGGGCTTCCCACAGGCCGGCCTCCTGGAGCCGGCGTGCGGCAGGCCCGAAGGCACCTACCCCGGGCAGGACCACCAGCGCGGCGTCCTGGATCTCCTCGGGACGGGACGCCAGCGCCACGGTAAACCCCACCCGCTGCAGCGCGCGCTCTACGCTGAGCAGGTTGCCCGCCCCGTAGTCCACCACCACCGCCTGCATCGCTCAGAGCACGCCCTTGGTGGACGGGTGGCCGCTGCGCTCCACGCGCACCGCCCGACCCAGCACCACTCCCACCCCCTTGAAGGCCGCCTCTGCCAGGTGGTGGGTGTTCCGGCCGTGTACGTGGACCACGTGCAGCGTCAGCCGCCCGTGGACTGCAAAGGCGCGGAAGAACTCCTCCACGAGCTCGGTGGGGAAAGCACCCACGAGGGGGCTGTTCCAGCGCATCTCCCAGTACAGGTAGGGCCGGCCGCTCACGTCCACCGCGCACAGCACCAGGGCGTCGTCCATGGCTGCGTGCAGACTCGAAAACCGTGCGATGCCCGCGCCCTCCCCGAGGGCCCGGGAGAACGCGTCTCCGAGGACGATCCCCACGTCCTCCACGGTGTGGTGGGCGTCCACCGGAAGGTCGCCCTGGGCCTCCACGTCCAGGTCGAACCCCCCGTGGTGGGCCCACTGAGCCAGCATGTGGTCGAGGAACGGCAGCCCCGTGTGCACCCGGGACGCGCCCGCGCCGTCCAGGTCCAGGCTCACCCGGACCCAGGTCTCCGCGGTCCTGCGTTCCACCTGCGCCCGCCTCACACCGCCACCTCCTGCGCAGCCCGGAGGGCTTCGAGGAAGGCGTCGTTCTCCGCGGGGGTCCCCACCGTCACCCGCAGGCAACCCGCGAGCAGGGGGAAGCGCGACACGTCCCGCACCAGCACGCCCCGCTCCAGCAGCCGCGCGAAGGTCTCCTGGGCGTCCCGCACGCGGATCAGGAGGAAGTTGGCGTCGCTCGGAAACACCTGCACGCCCAGAGACCGCAACCCCGCCGCAAGCCTCTCCCGCTCCGCCACCACCTCCCGCACCCTTTGCGCCACCAGCTCCGGCCGCCTGGCCGCGGCTTCCACCGTGGCCTGCGCGAAGAGGTTGACGTTGTACGGCGGCAGCACGCGTCCCACCGCGTCCACCACCTCCGGGTGGGCCACGATCCAGCCCACCCGCGCGCCCGCGAGCCCGAAGGCCTTGGAGGCGGTGCGCAGGACCGCCAGGTGCGGGTACCGGTGCAGGAGCGCAAGCGGCGACCACGGCGAGAAGCCCCAGTAGGCCTCGTCCACCACCACCAGGCCCGGGGCCCGCTGCAGCAGCGACTCTAGCGTTTCGGGATCCGCGGCGCGTCCCGTGGGGTTGTTGGGCGACGCCACGAACACCACCGCGCGGTGCTCCTGCGCGGCCTGGGCCAGGGCCTGCGCGTCCACGGTGAGGTCAGACCGCAGGGGCACCCCGTGCGGGCGGGCGCCCGCGGCCACCGCCAGGGCGGGAGCCATGGAGTAGCCCGGCTCCGGGAGCACCACCACCCCGCCCGTGGCGAAGGTCTGGAACAACGCCAGGATGGCCTCGTTGGATCCGTTGGTGACGAGCACGTGGTCGGGGGGGACCCCACAGCTGCTCGCCACCGCCTCCCGGCATCGGTCCGCCCGCATGGGCGGGTAGCGGTTCCAGGGCGCGGCCCGCAGGGCGGCCAGCACCTCTTCCTTCAGGTCCGGTGGGAGGTCGTAGGGGCACTCGTTCTGGTTCAGCTTCACCGGTGCCTCCACCACCCCGAGCCGGTAGGCCCGCAACGCTTCCACGCCCGGCCGCGGCCGCACCCTCACGACTCGCCTCCGGGCCGGTCGCGCACCGCCATGACGTGCGCGGGGAACTCCTCGTACGCGCCCAGCCGCTCCACCACCGGCCGCAGGCGCTCAAGCCCTTCGGGCGAAAGCTCCGCCACCGAGGTCACCTTGAGGAAGCTCAGCACGGTGACGCCGGAGTCGCGGCGTGCGGCTCCGCCTGTGGGCAGGGCCGCGGGTACCCCGATGGCGTAGTTCGCGGCTGAAAACGGCGTGTGGGGCCCGAGTAGGATCTCGCCGGCGTGGCGGATGCGCTGCGCTGTACGCCACGGCTCCTGCGCGTGCACCAACACGTGCTCCGGTGCGTAGACATTCACGAAGTCCACCGCCTCCTCCCAGTCTTCCGTCTGGAAGATCCCGCCGAAGTGCGTGAGCGCATCCTGCGCGTACGTGCGTCGAGGCTCCGGAAGGCGCTCCAGCAGGCGACCTACGCGGTCCCGCACCGCCTGGGCGAGGGCGGCGCTGGGCGTGACGAGCAGCGCCGCCGAGTCGCTGCCGTGCTCCGCCTCGTTCAGAAGGTCCAACGCCACCCGGTCGGGGTCTGCGGTCTCGTCCGCCAGCACCACCGACTCCGTGGGGCCGAACAGCCCGAGGACGCGGACCCCGCGGCTTTGCGCCACGAGCTGCATGGCCACCACGTGCGGGCCGCCCGGGCCCACCAGGGCTTCCACCCGCGGGAAGGTCTCCGTCCCCACGGCCAGGGCCGCGATCCCGGCAGGACCGTTGCACCGGTACACGCGCTCGACCCCCAGCAGGTCCGCGGCCACCATCACCGCGGGGTCGGCCCGGCCGTCCGCCTGCGGCGGCACCACCACCGCCAGCTCCGGGACCCCGGCCACCACCGCGGGGGTCAGGAGGGTGACCACCGTGGACGGGAAGCGTCCCTTCCCGGAGGGCACATAGGCGCCCACGGACGCAAGGGGCGTGTACTGCACGCCCACCGTCATGCCCGGCTCGAGCTCTTCGGCCACCCGCGCGGGCGGACGGAGCCACTCGGAGAATCGCCGGGCCCGCTCCACCGCGGACGCCAGGGCTGCCCGCAGGCCCTCGTCCACCGCGTCGTAGGCCGCCGCCACCTCCTCCCGCGCCACCCGCAACCTCTCGGGCTCGATCCGCACGCCGTCAAAGCGCGCGGTGGCGTCGGCCACGGCGGCGTCGCCGCGCCGCTCTACGTCCGCCAGCAGGGCGCGGGCACCCTCCTGGGCCGCTTCCGCGAGTACGTAAGCCTGAGACCGCGCCAGAAGTCGGCGCAACTCCCCGCGGTCCAGGTCCCTGAGCCTCGCGAACCGCACCACAGCGCTCACCGGACCCCCTGCGCTGCCTCCGAAAGCCGGGCCACCAGCTCCTGGACCGCCTCGGCGCGCGTGCGCAGGCTCGCGGGGTTTACCACGAGCCGCGCGGTGGACGTGAACACCTCCGCCACCTCCACCAGGCCGTTCGCACGCAGCGTGGTGCCCGTCATCACCAGATCCAAGATCCCGTCGCTCAGGCCCACCTGGGGGGCGAGCTCCACCGACCCGTACAGCTCCACGATCTCCACGGGGCGGCCGCGCTCCCAGAAGAACCGCTCCGCCACCCGGGGGTACTTGGTGGCGATCCGCAGCGGCCTGCGGCTGTCCGCCCACAGGTGGCGGGACTCCGCCGGGAGCGCCACCACGCCGCGGCACCGCCCGAAGCCGAGGTCCACCAGCTCGTACACCTCGTGCGCCTGCTCCAGCAGGACGTCCTTGCCCACCACGCCGCAGTCCGCGGCCCCGCGTTCCACGTACGTCAGAAGGTCCACGGGCTTGGCCACCACCAGAACGAGTCCCTCCCATCGCCGGAGGAGGCTTCGGTCCGAGTCCCCTTCCCCCGGCCGGTAGCCCGCGGCCCGCAGCAGCCGAAAGGTGTCCGGGAGCAGCCGGCCGGACGGCACCGCGAGCCTCAGGACAGCCACGAGGCACCTCCGCGCGTGAGGGCCTCCAGCTCCTGCGGCGCGAGTCGCCGCGCCTCGCCCCCCTGCACCCACCACGGCCCGTCGCTCCGGAACCACACCCCGGACCCTTGCGGGGACGGGGACGGGGCCGGGCCGGCGGCCACGCGCACCCCGGCCGCGCGGGCCGTCTGCGCCCACCGTAAGGCCAGGGGGCGGGCTTCGGGGTCGTAGTACACCTCGAGCACCTGGGAGGCCACTTCCACCCCCGAGCATGCGGCCAGGGCGCGCTCCGCGTGCACCGCGAATCCCACCGCGGGCCGAGGGTCGCCGAAGCGGGCGAGCAGCCCGTCGTACCGGCCTCCGCCCAGCACCGGCGCGCCCACCGCGGGGGCGTAGGCCTCGAACACCACACCCGTGTAGTAGTCGAAGTCCCGCACGATGCCCACGTCGACCTCCACCGCGTGACCTACGCCGTACGCCTGCAGGGCGTCGCACACGGCTTCCAGCTCGTCCAGCGCGTCCTGTCCCACGCCCACCCGGCGGGCTCGGGGCAGGGCCTCAGGGCCGCGTAGGGCCGGCAGGTCCTGCAGCGCCTTCCGTACCTCCTGGGGGGCCGTGGCCAGACGCGCGCTCACCGTGACGAAGTCGCGCCGAAGCAGCGCCGCGGCCAAGGGTCCGCGCTCTTCGTCTGGGAGGTCCGCGGCGTCGAGCAGGGCGCGTAGGAAGCCTGCGTGCCCGAGCCCGACCCTGACCTCGGGTACACCCGCGCCGCGCAGGGCGTCCACGGCCAGCGCCACCACCTCCGCGTCCGCGTCCGGCCCGCCCTCGCCGACCCGCTCCACGCCCGCCTGCAAGAACTC
Organism: bacterium HR32; assembly: GCA_002898935.1. GTDB lineage: Bacteria > Sysuimicrobiota > Sysuimicrobiia > Sysuimicrobiales > Sysuimicrobiaceae > Tepidifontimicrobium. Next base: position 1,326 of record BEII01000028.1, on the reverse strand, counting down.
CCGTCCGTCCCCGCGGACGACCTCGCCGCCGCGGAAGACCGGTCCCACGTAGTACAGCCGCGCCACCGCCGCGGGCCACCGGGTGGCCACGAAGCGGGCTACAGGGACCGTCATCTCCGGCCGCAGGGCCAGCAGCTCTCCGGTGCGGTCCACCACCACGAACAGCGCACGGGGCGGCGCGCCCGTGCCCCGCTGCCAGGTCTCCAGGTACTCGAGGGCGGGGGTCGCCACTTCTCGGTACCCCCAGGCCTCGAAGGCGCCCCTTAGCCGGCCCTCCAGGGCCCGCAGCCGCGCCAGGTCGTCTGGGGCCCAGTCCCGCAGCCCCGGGGGGAGCCGCAGCCAAGCGGGAGGGCGCGCGGACCTCACGGAGCGCTCCCGTTCTTCACGACTTTACCTCGCTAAAGCGATGAATAGACCACAGGCCTTCACCCTACCACCCCGCGCGTGGGCGGTCAACCCCGGGCCCGCGGAGTGCGCGCCCGGCTTAGCCGTCGCAGTACGAGGCGGTAGCCGTCCGCGCCGTACTCCAGGAACCGCTTGACCCGGCTCACCGTAGCCGAGCTGGCGCCCGTCCGCCGGACCACTTCCTCGTAGGTGGCCCCCTCGTGCAGCAGCCGCGCCACGTGGAAGCGCTGGGCCAGAGCCCGCAGCTCGTGCACCGTGCACAGGTCCTCGAAGAACCGGTAGCACTCCTCCACCGTCCGCAGGGCCAGGATGGCCTCGAACAGGCGGTCCGTGTGTGGGTCCCGCAGCTTCGGGTTCACCGGCATCCCGACCTCCCCGCCCCGCACGCCACCAGGGCTGCGAACGCGCCTCCGCCCACCAGGAGGGTGAGGGCCGTCGCCCACTCCGCGCGCACCGCCACCATCCGCAGGCCCGGGTCGAGGGCGAGCTGCACGCCGCCCGCGGTCAGAAGCCCCGCCCACAACCGTCCGGAGGCCGCAAGGTGCGCGCCCAGGCCGGTGCTGGCGGTGTTGGCCAGTACCCGGGCCAGGGAAGCGGCCACGGCCGCTCCCAGGGAGCTGCCGCCCGGCAGCCCCAGCCGCGCCACCTGGAACACCGAGTTCAAGATCACCGCCTCGGACCACACCCCGAACCCCGCGCCCACCGCGGCTCCCATGGCAGCGCCCCGACCTGCGTCCATGCGGTACGCCTGGTGCAGCACGAGCGCGGTGGTGAGCTTGAACAGTTCTGCGAGCGCCACCAGCACGGCCACCAGAGGCCAGCCGGGTGCGTCCTCCGGCAGCGGGCCGAGCAGCACGGCGGCCAACGCCGCCACGGGACGACTCACGAACTGCGCGGCGAAGAACAGCGCGCCACCCACCG
>BEII01000027.1 GCA_002898935.1 bacterium HR32 | reverse complement strand
CCCCTGGCCCAGTGGCTCCGCGACACCGTGCGCTGGCACCTCGAGGCTGAACTCCCTCCCGCTCCCGGGTACGACCGTCGCGCGGAGGAGCGTGCCCTGGCGTCGCGTCGAGGGGACCTCCGGCCCCCGGCCGGCTGACCTCTTGTTGCAGCTGCGACCACGCACCTCGTACCCTGAGGACCGATGAGCCGGAATGAGACGGTATGCCGGACCTCGGTGGTGCGTCTACGCCGCCTCGTCCTGGCCCGCAGCGGCCTGTTGCGGTGGACCGGGCGGCGGGGCCGGCGCACAGAGGGTGTCCCTTGGCGCGAGCAACTCCGCGGCGAGGACGGGGTGCTGGAGGCGATCCGCCGGCTCGAGGCAGTCCAGCTCGATCCCGTCGCCGTGGTCGACCGGAACCACCACCTCGTGCTGCGCAACCGTGTGGCCACCTACCGCTCAGAGCAGCTCGAAGCCCTTTACCGACGCAAGCTCGTCTTCGAATACTGGGCCCACGGCCGGTGCGTCCTCCCCTTCGAGGACTACCCGATCTTCGAGCCCGTTCGCGCGAGGTTCCGCGCTAGGCTCAGGGATCTCGCACCGACGACGAAGGCGGCCCTGCGCTACGTCCGAGAGCGTCTCCGCACCGAGGGCCCCCTCCCCGCCCGGCGCCTCGAGTCGGCGGACCGCGTAGTTGGCTACTGGGACCTGGAGGCTGCGAAGACCAAGGCCACCTCGCAGGCGCTGGAGCACCTGTGGGAGGCGGGCGAGGTGGTGGTCGCTTACCGGCAGGCTGACGAACGCTACTTCACCCTCACGACCGAATGGCTGGGGCGCACAGACGGCGCGGGCTCTTGGGACACGCTGCTGCACAAGTACCTGAGGGCGTACGGGGTCACCCAGGTCGGCGACCCGCACTTTGGGTGGCGTAGGTGGCCAGTCACGGAGCGCAAGAAGGCGGTCGAACGGTTGGTCCAGCAGGGCGTGCTGCGGCCGGTGCAAGTGGAGGGCGTGCGGCGCACTTACTACGTGCTCTCGGCGCTCGTCCCCCTGCTGGAATCCCTCTCGGAAGCGAGGGTGGCGCCCGACGTGTACCTCCTCCCGCCCCTCGACAATGTGTTGTGGGACCGAGAGCGCCTGGCTGACCTGTTCGGCTTCCGGTACTCGTGGGAGATCTACCTTCCCCCGACCAAGCGCCGATACGGTCCGTACACCATGCCCGTCCTGGAGGGCGACCGCTTCATCGGACGCCTCGACGCGAGGTTCGATCGGAAGGAGCGGGTCCTCCGTGTCGTGCAGCTCACGCTGGAACCGGACGTGCAGCCGTCGCTGGATCGTATGCGTCGGGTTTGGTCCGCCGTAGAAGGGCTGGCGGCTGACCTCGGAGCCGGTCGGGTCGAGCCCCGGGTACGGTCGGCCAACCCCCTGTCGCCGCAGGACACACGACGTCGCGGACGGAAGGCATGATGTTCCGAAGGGTCACGCAGCTGTACGCAGGCTTGGTGCTCTACGGATTCTCCCTCGCCCTCATGGTCCGGGCCGAGCTGGGCCTCGACCCCTGGGACGTGTTCCACCAGGGGGTAGCGCGTCAGCTCGGCTGGACCTTCGGCACGGTGGTGAACGTGACGGGCGCGCTCGTGCTCCTACTGTGGATCCCCATCCGCCAGCGGCCGGGGCTGGGCACGGTCAGCAACGTGTTCGTGGTCGGCTCGTCGGCAGACCTGAGTCTGGCCCTCATCCCTCGCGCCGAAGACCTCGGCGTGCGGGCGGCGCTCCTCGCCTGCGCCGTCGTGCTCAACGCCGTGGCCACCGCGGCGTACATCGGCGCACGGTTCGGGCCAGGGCCGCGGGACGGCCTCATGACCGGTCTCGTGGCCCGCACGGGTCGATCGGTCCGCGCTGTGCGCACGGCCATCGAGGTCACCGTCTTGGCCGCGGGCTGGCTGTTGGGCGGGAGCGTAGGTGTGGGCACGGTGGCCTACGCGCTCCTCATCGGCCCGCTCGTCCAGCCCCTCCTCCCGGTGCTCACGGTCCTAGTGCCCCTGGAGGCGCCGGCGGGGGAGTAGGCCCTTCTCGCGCGCAGCACGGTCTCCCGGCCCACCGGAGTCGCGTTCTGCCAACTTGGGTGCCGGGAACGGGTGGTGGGAAGCGGTACCACCGATTGCCAAGACGTCTGCCCCCGGGGAGGCCTCGTCGCCCAGGGATCCAGCCGGCCTATCCCTCCACCCCGGTGTCCGCGGGCGGCCCTCCGGTCACCGGGTTCGACAGGCTGCCTACCCCCTCCACGGTGATCTCCACCACGTCTCCTGGCCGCAAGGGTCCCACCCCCGGCGGGGTGCCCGTGGCGATCACGTCTCCGGGCTCCAGGGTCATGTAGCGGGAGGCCTCCGCCACCAGGGTGAAGACGTCGAAGATCATGAAGCGGGTCCGGGAGTCCTGACGGACTTCGCCGTTCACCCGGGTCGTGATCCGTACGTCGGAGGGGTCCAGCTCCGTCTCCACCCAGGGGCCGTACGGCGCGGAACCGTCGAAGGCCTTGGCCCGCACCCACTGCTTTTCAACCTTCTGCACGTCCCGGGCGGTCACGTCGTTCAAGATGGAGTAGCCGAGGATCACCTCCCGGGCCTCCTCGGGACGCACGTCCCGGCACCGGCGCCCGATGACCACCGCCAGCTCCCCTTCGTAGTCCAGCTGACGGGTGTGAGGCGGGTAGACCACGGGCTGGCCGTGGGCGACCAGGGCGCTGGGCGGCTTGAGGAAGAACAGGGGCTCCTTAGGAATCTCCACCTCGAGCTCTTGGGCGTGGTCCCGGTAGTTGAAGCCCACGCAGACGATCTTCGTAGGGATGGTGGGCGGGAGGAACTGCACGGCCTCCAAGGGCACCCGGCGGCCCGAGGGCAGCACCGCCTCTTCCCCTTCCACCTACGCTTCGTAGAGCTGCCCATCGAACAAGACGCGCGCGTGTTTCATTGCCGGCCTCCGTGGTCAAACGGGGGTGGGGTGAGCACCGAACAGGTTCTCTTGCACGCGCAGCAGGTGCAGGCGCATGCGCTCCCGAGCCTGGTGCGCGTCCCGGGCCCGGAGCGCGGCAAGGACGGACGCGTGGTCCTCGACGTACGCCTCCCGCCGCCCTGGGGTGGCCAGGTCCTTGCGCTTGAGTGCGCCCCAGGTAGCCTCGTCCCGGATCCCCTGCAACAGCGTGGAGAAGAACGCGAGAGGCTGGTTACCCGCGCTCTGGGCCAGCCGCACGTGGAACTCCCGGTCCTGCCGCTCGAACCCCGCGAGGGTGCGGGCCCGGCGGCCGGCGTCCACACATTCCTGCAACCGCTGCCAGTCCGACGGGCCAGACCGCACCGCGGCCAGCCCGGCCAGCACGGGCTCCACCGCGAGCCGGGCCTCCAGGATCTCCGGCGGACTGGCAAACCGCGGTAGGTCAGGCAGCGCCAGCGTCAGCGGCGAGGGCAAGGGGTTCACCAAGCGCGTGCCGCGGCGGGGTGCGGCCTCGACGACCCCCAGAGACCGTAGAAGCCGCAGGGCCTCCCGCAGGGTGGCGCGGCTGGTCTCCAGCTCGGCTGCCAGCTCGCGCTCCGGCGGCAGCCTGCCCTCCGGCCAGCGCCCCTCTTCCACGAGGCGCTCCAGCCGGTGCAACACCGCCTCCACCGCGGTGGGCCGCTTTACCTGTTTTGGTCTGATCATATCACCTCCTAGCCTACCGGGAACCGCCGCGCCGTCAAGCCGATAATTTCTCGACCGTTTCAATAACATGACCCGCGCGGTTGACGCCTCCCCACGGGGCGCCTACAATGGCGGCGCGCATTTCCGTCAGACCAAAGGAGGGAGCACCGTGCGAGGGTTGGCGGTGGGGCTAGTGGTCGCCGTTGCCCTGAGTGTGGGAACAGCCTGGGCCCAGGCCGCGTACTACGCGGGCAAGAGCATCGAGGTCATCGTGCCCTTCGCGCCCGGTGGGGCAGCGGACGTGGGCGCCCGGTTCTTGTCCCCTTTTCTCGAGAAGCACGTGGCCGGTAGACCCTCGGTGACCGTGCGGAACATTCCGGGTGGGGGATCGATGTTGGGCGCTAGCTTCTTCGCTGCCAACGCGAAGCCGGATGGCCTCACCCTGATGTGCACCACCTCCTCCACCATCTTCCCGTGGATGTTCGGACATCCGGCCGCGCGGTACGACCTCGCCCGGATGCGGGTGGTGATGACTCTGCCCTTCGGCCCCGTGGTTTACGTCTCCCCTCGGACCGGAGTCCAGCGGCCGGCAGATCTCTTGCGCCCCGCTGTCCCCCTCGTCTACGGCGGCATCGCCGCCACCGGCAGTGATCTCCCGATCCTCATCGCCTTCGAGCTGTTGGGCTTGCCCGTAAAGGTCGTGCTGGGGTTCGGGGGAAGGGGTCCCATTCGGATCGCCTTCGAGCGGGGTGAGACGAACCTCGACTTCCAGTTCACACCGGTCTACCTCACGCAGGTGGTACCGCTCGTGCGGGACCGCAAGGCGATCCCCCTGTTCACCGGCGGGTTCCCGAACGAGAGGGGAGAGCTGGTGACTCGTGACCCAGTGGTCGCGGACCTGCCCTCCGTGTTCGAGGTGTACCAGCTGCTCCACCGCACGAAGCCCGCAGGCCCCCGGTGGCGGGCGTACGAGGCGGCAGCGAACCTCACGTTCACATACGGCCTGAGCTGCTGGGCGCCGGAGGGGACGCCCTCTGCCGCGCTGCAGGCGTTGTACGAGGCTGCAGAACGCATGAATGCGGATCCGGAGTTCAAGGAGCGCGGGAAGTCCGTGACGGGCGGGTACGCGGTGAGCCGCGGGGACCAGGTGGAGCGGCTGATCCAGCGGGCCATGCGCCCCACCCTGGAGGTGAAGAAGTACATCATCGACCTCCTGGAGCACAAGTACGGGGTCCGGGGCCTCCGGCTGTAGCGCATGTGGGACGCGGCGCTGCACGCCCTGGGCGTGTTCGCAGACCCCCACCGGCTCTGGGTGCTCCTCGTCGGGGTCCTGGCGGGCTTCGTGGTGGGGATGATCCCGGGACTGGGCGGGGTCGTGGCGGTCTCGGTGCTTCTGCCCATCATCTTCCGGTTCGACGCCCCCACCGCTTTGGCGGCGCTCACCGGCGCCCTCGCGGTGGTCTACACCTCGGACACCATCACCTCGGTGTTGGTCGGAACGCCCGGCTCACCGGCCTCCGGCCCCACCGCCATCGAGGGACACGCCCTCGCCCGTCGAGGGCAGGCAGCCCGGGCGCTCTCTGCGGCGTTCTTGTCCTCCGCCGTTGGCGGGATGTTGGGTGTCATCGGCCTGACCCTCGCGATTCCCGTGGCCCGGCCCCTGGTCATGTTACTGGGTTCCCCGGAGCTGTTCATGTTCACCGTCCTCGGTCTCGCGTACTCCGGGAGTCTACTGGGGGCCTCGCCGATCAAGGGACTGCTCTCGGGACTTTTGGGTCTCCTCCTCGGCCTTGTGGGGCCCTCCCCAGCGGCCGCACAGTTCCGCTACACCTTCGACCACCCCTATCTCCTGGACGGGATTTCCCTGGAGGTGCTCGCGCTAGGCATCTTTGGGATCGCGGAGATCACCTCCCTCCTGGCTCGAGGCGGAGCCATTGCCCGGGAGGCGCCGCTTGGGGCCGGTTGGCTCGAGGGGGTTCGGGACGTGTTGCGCCACCGGTGGCTCCTCCTCCGGGGCTCCCTGATCGGGGTGTGGGCCGGCGTTCTCCCGGCCATCGGCGCCACGGCGGCGGCGTGGATGAGCTATGGCCACGCCGTGGCCACTACCCCGGACCGCTCCCGGTTCGGTAAAGGCGAGATCCGGGGCGTCATTGCACCCGAGGGCGCCAACAACGCGGCCACCGCAGGAGACCTCATCCCAACCCTGCTCTTCAGCGTGCCCGGAGGCCCTGCGGCCGCGGTCATCCTGGGCGCGCTGTACGCGTACGGGATCTACCCGGGCCCACGGCTCGTGGAGCAGCACCTCGACCTGGTCTACGTCATCGTGTGGAGCTTCGCCCTCGCCAACGTCCTGGGCGCCATCCTCGCCTTCGGCACGAGCCCCCTCGTCGCCAGGCTCACCCACATTCGCTTCGCTCTCGTGGCCCCGCCACTCTTGGTGACCATGGTGCTGAGCGCCTACCAGACCACGCGGCACTCAGGTGACCTCCTCGCCCTGTTCGCGCTGGGGATCCTCGGGTGGCTCATGAAAGCTGCCGGGTGGCCTCGCGCTCCCCTTCTGGTGGGCTTCGTTCTCGCCCGGCCGATGGAGCGGTACTTCTGGCTCACCGTGGAGCTCCACGGCTGGCGGTGGCTCACGTATCCTGGCGTGCTCGCCATCGCGGCGCTGATGGTGGGGCCGACGCTGTGGTCCCTCCTCCGCGACCGCAGGGAGGCGTCGTCCCGACGCGCAAAGGGCAAGCCCGAAGGCTCCGTCCCGGGAGCCCTCCTCGCGATCCTGGCCGCAGTCCTCTTCGGGTATGGGCTTTGGGAGGCCCGTACCTACGAGTGGCAGGCTCGGCTCCTCCCGATGGTGGCTTCTGCGCCCGGTCTGATCCTAGCCCTCGTCCAGGCTCCACTCGCCCTGCGCGGGGAAGTCACCGGGAGCGAGCTCGAGGCACCACCGGGCCGGGAGCTTGTCCAGCTTCTCGTGATCGGTGCCTACCTCGGCGGCTGCTGGCTCGTGGGCTACTTCTGGGCTTCCCTCCTCTACCTGCTGGCATTCCTTCGATACGCGGCCCGGCTGCAACCGGCGGCCGCGCTCTCTTACACGCTCGCGGGCCTTGCCGTCCTGTGGGGGATCATCCGGGCCTTTGGGCTCGCCTGGCCCTCAGGCGCAGTTCTGCGCTGACCCGCTCGCGGCAGGCAAGTGCGCACCGGCCGTTACCGCCCGCGATTCCCGCCAGCCCTGGTCCTCGTGAACAACGCCGGCTTCCAGCACGTCGCCCCGGTCGAGGAGTTTCCGGAGGAGGTCTGGCAGCGCATGCTCCAGGTGATGCTCCAGGTGGTCCAAACCGTGATGCTCGCCCCGGCCGCCATCCAGCGCCTGATCGAGCCGGAGGAGGTGGCTTCCCTCGCAGCCTACCTCTGCTCGGAGGAGGCGTCCGCCGTTACTGGGGCTGTCTGGACCATAGACCTGGGCTGGACCGCCCGCTGAGACGGGAGGCAGGATCCCCGCAGGGGATCTACCTCACCCGTGTCACAGCGTCCCGGACGGAAGCGGGGTCCGTCCCGGGCAGCCCCTTCGGCCTCCCAGGTGCCAGGAGCCGGCGCCGGGAACGTCATTCGCGGGCGAGGCCGTGCTCGACCGCCCACAGGGCGGCCTGGGTGCGGTCGCGCGCCCCGAGCTTGGCGTAGATCCGGCTCAGGGCGTTCTTCACCGTGCCTTCGCTGAGGTGGAGGGCCTCGGCCACTTCCCGGTTCGACAGGCCGCGCGCCACCAGGCCCAGGATCTCCTCCTCCCGGGCGGTGAGCGGCTCGTGGGGAGCTGCACCTCCGCGGCTGCGCCGGAGCTCCGCCACCACCTTCGCGGCGATGGGCGGAGGGATGAGGATGCCGCCGCCGTGGTGCACGGTGCGGATCGCCTTGACGAGCTCCTCGGCCGGGAAGTCCTTCAGGAGGTAGCCTGCGGCTCCCACTCGGAGGGCTTCGAATACCAACTCGTCGTCGTCGTAGGTGGAGAGGATCACGACCTGCGGCCCGCCGGCCTTCCGAATCCGACGTGTGGCCTCCACTCCATCCATGCGGGGCATGCGCACGTCCATGAGGACCACGTCCGGCTGCCGCGTGCGCGCGAGCTCCACCGCCTCGAGTCCGTCGCCCGCCTCCCCCACCACCTCCAGGTCCGGCTCCGACTCCAGGATGGTCCGCAGGCCCTGGCGGAACAGGACCTGGTCGTCGGCCAGCAACAGCCGGATCCGGCTAGCCATGCGCCACGGCCTGGGGGAGGGGAAGGGTGAGCACGAGTTCAAACCCCTCCCCCGGTGCGGTCTGCCAGCGCAGGGACCCACCCGCGGCCTCGGCGCGCCGGCGCATGCCCTCCAACCCCATGCCGGGCGTGACAGCGGAGGCCCCGGCGCCATCGTCCCGCACGGTCAGCGTGAGCTGCCCGTCCGCGACACGCACCGCAACGTCCACCCTGGACGCCCGGCCGTGGCGTGCGGCGTTGGTGAGGGCCTCTTGAAGCGCGTTGTAGACGAGGGTCGCCACCGGTTCCGGAAGATGGTTCCCGCCATCGGCGTGGAAGGCGACTTCGAGGCCGGTCCGCTCGGCGAACTCCGCCACGAGGTGCTCCAGTGCCTTAATACCCTCCTTTCGGTCGAGGGAGATCGGCCGGAGGTTGCGCACCGCACGCCGCACCTCCTCGAGCCCCTGACGCGCGGCCTCCTCCAGGGCCGACAGGCGCTCGGAGGCGGCCTGTGGGTCCTTCGTGAGGAGGCGGCGCGCGGCCTGCAGCCCCATGAGGATGCCCGTGAGGGCGTGGGCCACGGAGTCGTGAACCGCGTGGGCGAGCCGCTCCCGCTCCCGCGCCGCGGACAGTACCTCTACTTCCTGGGCGTAGGCCCGGAGCCGCTGGTTGGCCTCCCGCAGCTGGGCCGTCAGGGTCTCGAGCTCCCGGCGCGCCCGCCACTGGCTTGCGGCCATGTGACTGGCGGTGCCCACGAACACGAACCCGGTGAAGATCGACAGCATGGTTTCCACGAACTGCCGGAGCTGGAGGAGCCCGATCCACCACAGCATCGCCGCGGCCGCGAGTGCGTACCCTGCGGATGCGATCCCAAGAGCCAGTCGAAGGGGGAACGCAAGGAAGGCTTCCGCCACCACGACGAAGTACAGCAGCCACGTGATGGACGGGTTGGCCAGCAGGCTCGTGGCGAACGTGAGGCCGAGCTCGGCCGCGATCCGGGCGATCCCGAGCCGCACCGACGCCCGGGGGAACGTGGGAGCGACACCCAGCGCGCACAGCAATGCAAGCAGGCCTGCGAGCAACGCGAGCTGACCTGGCGGGAGCGGTCGGCTCCCTGCCGCACTCGCCAGGAAGGTGAGGGCGTACAGCCCGAACCGGGCGACCGCAAAACCTCGCCGCGTGTTCCGATCCACCTCCCTGATGGTAGCGCAGCGACGGGTCACGGAGCCGAGCACATGGTCCGGGAGCGCAGGCCCGTCGTCCCGTTCACCCGTGCGCGGACGGACTCGGGCGCGAGGCGGCCCCGTAGGCCGCAACCCAGATGGCCCCGAACCCCAGCAGCACCGCGCCCAGGCGCACGATCCACCCTACCCAGGGGAGCGCGAACAGGACGACGAGCCCCAGCACGCCCACGGCCGTCGCGGCATACGGAGAGACGGTGGACGTGCGGAGGGCGCGCCTCAAGAGCTCCTCTCCGATCCGGCGACCAGTGAAGACCTGTCCGAGGTAGAGGGTCGCGGCGTACAGGCCCAGGGCGAGAAGGCCGAGGGGGATCCCCACCACCGTGAGCAGGAGGAGGAGGGCCGCCACCGGCACCGCGACGAGGAGCACGAACCCCACGAGCAGGTTGCGCCCTGCTCGCCACACCTCTTCGGCGATGTGGGCACTCGCCTGCGGGAGCACCGCTTGGACCACGAACCCCAACACCAGCAGCCACAGGGCCTCCAGGGTCCAGCGCACCCAGGGGAACCCGCCTCGGCGGGGCAGGATCCCCGGCGGCCGGGCGACCGCCTCCCGCACGATGCCGCCTTCGATCCGCGCACCGGGTCGGACCTCGGCGGGCTGAGCCGACCGGTACCGCAGCCTACCCGCGATCCGCGCCTCCGGCAGCACCACGACGCGGTCGGCGTCCACCTCCACGTCCCCTCCCACCGGGCCCCCGATGAAGACCGTTCCGCCAGCCACCCGCACGCGCCGACCGACTTCACCTAGGAGGTGCACCGTGCCGCCTGCGGCCACCACGTCGCGGCCGACCCGTGCGCCCCGCTCCAGGGTCACGAGTCCACCTGCCAGCACCGCGTCCGTCCCCACCGACGTTTTCACCCCAACCGTTCCACCGGCCGCCCGCACGCCACGGCCGATCTGCCCTCTGATCCAGACGGTCCCGCCCGTAGCCAGCACCCCGCCGGAGGTGGGGCCCTCCAGCAGGACCGTCCCCCCGGCGGCTGCCACATCACCATCCACGGGTCCGCGCACCGTCACCGTCCCACCGGCTACGTACAGGTCGTCCCGCACCTCCTCGCTCACGGTGACCACGTCTCCCCCGCGGGAGACGAACGCAAGACCCGGCGCCGTCACGAGGAGGATCAACAACGGAACCATCACCCACCGCACGGACCTCTGCATCGCTGCCTCCATCGGCGGTCTACTCCCACCGCAGGCGACGGACGGCGACCCCGAACGCCACGACCGCCATGGCCAAAAGGTAACCGACCCCGCCGAGGTGGTGGGTGACCGACTCCCCGGAGGCGGCTACCGCCCGCATG
>BEII01000026.1 GCA_002898935.1 bacterium HR32 | reverse complement strand
TCGGCGGGGGACGATGACCGGCCCTCCGTCCCGGATGCGCTGGTACCAGAACCACCCGCGCAAGGTGGGGTCCCGCGGCCCCTGCACGATGGGCGGCCGGATGACCGTAAACGGTACCGTCTGCTGCTCCCGGAGGACCTGCTCGCAGGCCCGCTTGCCCTCTGCGTACCCGCCGTCGCCCCGCAGGGACAAGTCCGCGGCTTCCTCGGGAACCGGCCGGAAGACGTCGGGAGGCGCGAAGTCCGGGTACACCGCGCCGCTGCTGGTGAGTAGGTAGTGGCCGGCGCCAGGGCCGAGCGCGTCGAGGACCGACGTCACGTCCTGCGGCTGGAAGGCGATGTTGTCCACCACGGCGTCGAATCGGCGGCCCCGCAGGGCAGCCGCAACCGCCCGAGGGTCGCTCCTGTCGCCGGGGACGTGCTCGACTCGGTCCCAGAAGGGAGGACGTCGGCGCCCCCGGCTGAAGACCGTGACGTGGTCGCCACGGTCGAGGAGCTGTTCGACCAGGTCCCACCCGAAGAACTGCGTCCCTCCGATGACCAAGACGTGCACCGGCGCCTCCCTTCCCACGGACCAGACTCCGGAGTGCCGTTGCCCTCTTCCGAAGACCTCCTGGACACTCAGGCCCTTGCCACGGCGGCGTGCCCAAAAGTCGTACGCTCGGTATCTCTTCTTCGTGGTGTTGACCCCGCGACCCTTGCGGATCGGTTCACGGCCTGGCGCGGCCGGGTCGTCAGAGGTTCTGGATCGGCGCTGGCTCCACGACGTCCGCTGGTGCGAACCCGAGGACTTTCCCGTAGAAGTCCAGTTCCGCCTCAAGGCACCGCCGGGTCGTCTCCGCGCGCCGGAACCCGTGGCCCTCCCCCTCGAAGGCGAGGTACGCGGTGGGGACGCCGTTCTCGACGAACGTCCTGTACATCCGCTCGGACTGCTCGGGCGGTACGACCCGGTCATCCAGCCCCTGGAAGAAGATCACGGGCGCCCGGATGCGGTCGGCGGCATAGAGCGGCGAGCGGGCGAGGAAGAGGTCGCGGCGGGCCGGATAGGGGCCCACGAGGCGCTCCAGGTAGCGGGACTCGAACTTGTGCGTCTTGAGGTGCAGTGCTTCCAGGTCGCTCACCCCGAAGTAGCTCGCGCCCGCACGGAAGACGTCTCGGAAGGCCAAGACCGCAAGGGTCGTGTAGCCGCCGGCACTCCCGCCCCGGATGGCAAGTCTCCGGCCGTCCACTCCTCCACGCTCGACGAGGAACTCGGCTCCGCGGGCGCAGTCGTCCACGTCCACGACACCCCAGGCCCCCTGAAGCCGGTCCCGGTAGGCGCGTCCGTACCCCGCACTCCCCCGGTAGTCCACGTCCAGCACCGCGATCCCCCGGCTCGTCCAGAACTGGACCTCGGGCCGGAGCGCGGTGGAGGCCGTGGAGGTCGGCCCGCCGTGGCAGAACACCACGAGCGGTGATTTCTCTCCCGGAGGTCCCGTGAACTCGGGATTGCGGGGCGGGTAGAACCAGGCGTAGGCCACCTCACCCTCCGTCGTCGGGAACTCGATCCACTCCGGAGTCGAAAGGAGCTCTGGATCGAGGGGGAGCTCGGCGGCGCGGCGCAGGACCTCCGTCCGGCCGGTCTCCACGTCGCACCGGACGACGCCCCAGGGCTCGGTGGGCGAGGCGGCCACGAAGAAGGCATGGTCTCCGCGGGCGCGCACGTAGGCGATCTCGGTGTAGGGGAGGGGCAGGACCCGCAGGCTCCTGGAGGGGATGTGGAGCACCCCAAGGCGCCAGCCGTCGTGCTTGCGGAACGCACAGACGATCCGGTGCGCGTCGCAGAAGGCGTAGGTCGAAAGCCCGAACCGCCACTGCGGCCGGCCGAACTCCGCGTCCACAGGATAGAGGGGCTCGGTGCGGCCGTCCTGCCACCGGTACAGGTTCCACCAGCCCGTGCGGTCTGAGACGAAGCAGAGCGCGCCGTCAGGCGACCACGAGGGCTGGAAGACGGATTCCGCCGGCCCTCCCGCGATCCGGCGCGGGTGTTGGAGGGAGCCGTCTGGGGCAACGTCCGCGACCCACAGCTCCGTTCCGTCCCACGGCAGGTTCGGGTGGTTCCAGCACAGCCAGGCGAGCTTCGAGCCGTCCGGGCTCAGGCACGGCGAGGCGTAGAAGTCGTACCCTGAGGCAAGGACCTCCGCCGCACCGCCCCCAAGCGGAACGCTCAGGAGGGTGTTCATCGGCTCCTTGGCGGGCCCTGCGTGGTCTTCCCGGACGCAGATGAGCCGCCCGCGCCCGCGGTCCACCACGAGGTCCGCGTAGCGCCACGGACCCTCCGGGGTCACAGGACGCGGGGGCTCTCCGGGCCGGTGCCGGTAGATCCGGTGGTCGGCGTAGTGGGAGAAGTAGACGACGCCGTCTGCGACCGCCACCGCACCGCCGCCGTACTCGTGCACTCTCGTGCGGGCATTAAAGGGCGGGGGCGTCACGTCGGAGACGGCACCGGAGGGGCTGCGGCGCACCACGACGCTCCGGCCCCCTTCACTCGGCCGCGACTCCACCCAGTAGACGTCCTCGCCGTCGAGGCTCACCTCCGAGAGCTCCACCGCACCGGCAGCGACGAGGGAGGCCGAAAGCGGCGAACTCCAGGAGCCGTAGGGCGCGATCCGAACTCCGGCCATGTAGACCTCCCCGGTGGTCAAGTCCAAGCTAGGACGGTGACCGTGCCCTCATCCCGATCCCACCAGATCGAAAGCGCGAGCTCTTCGAGTACCCCGATCCTAACGTTCGCCGCGACACACCGCCCGTCGTGACTATCATAGCCACTCGTTGAAGCAGAGCACGCGGATGCAGATCGGCTACAGGACCCGGAGGAGTTCCTCTGCCTTTAACGAGGGGAGCGCCCTGCGGTGCGGGAAGGCCCCGGGTCCTGAGGGACTCCAGGTACAGGCGGATGGCGTCCCGGGCGTTCTCCAGGGCCTCTTCCCGGGTGGCCCCGTGCGTGATCACGGCAGGAAGGGTCGGTACACGCGGCGCTCCACCACGGGTGCGCCCTCCTCTCCTTTAGACACATCATACCTTCCGGCTCCGGGTAACCTGGAGAGCGTGGGGGCTGACTACTGAATGAGAGCGCCGATGGCCAGTCCTCCGGATGCGCTCCTCGTCGCGGCCGCGCGGGCCGGTGACCGAGAGGCGATGGGCCGGCTCCTGGAGCGGTACCGACCGGCGATCGTGCGGCTGTGCGCGCGGTTGCTTGGGGACGCGCACCTGGCCGAGGACGCCTCCCAGGAGGCGGCGATCCTGGCCTGGCTCCACCTGGACCGGCTCCATCGCCCGGAGGCGTTCGGCGCGTGGATGAGGGGGATCGCCCGGAACGTGTGCCGGCAGTGGCGGGCGGACCGGCGGCCCGAGGCGCAGACGCTGCCGGCGCTCGCAGGAGGAGTGTGGGTGGACCCCGAGGAGCTCGTGGAGGCCGCCGAGCAGAGGCGTCTTGTCCGGCCGGCCGTGGCCGCACTTCCCCCGGGCCAGCGGGCAGCGGTCGTCCTGTTCTACTTCGAGGGTCTGTCCCACGCGGAGGTGGCCCGGCGGCTACACACCTCGGTGGGCGGGGTGAAGTCGAGACTGCACAAGGGGCGCATCGCCCTCCGCCGGCGGTGGCCCGAGGTCGAGGGAGGGAGGACCATGGAACCCTTCGTGGAGATGCGGGTAGCGGACGTGCGGAGGATGCGAGAGCAGGACCGAAGCCGGCAGGTGGTGGTCCTGGAGGAGGTCGGTGGGCTGCGCAGGCTCCCCATCTGGATCGGTCCGGCTGAGGCGACCGCCATCGCGCTCTCCCTGGAACGGGTGGCCGTCCCCAGGCCCGGACCGTACCAGTTGGCCCTGAGCCTCCTTGGGGCCTCCGGCGGCCGGGTCGTGGAGGCCCGGATCACGCGCCTTGTGGGCGACACGTACTACGGCGAGGTGGTAGTGGAGGGTGCGCGGGGTAGAGAGGCGGTGGATGCCCGGCCCAGCGACGCGATCAACCTCGCCCTTGTAGCAGCGGTTCCCGTGCGCGTGGAAGCCAGTCTCCTGCGGGAACAGCGGGCGACGGATGTGTGGTCCGCCTACCCTGAAAGTGCGGCCGAGATCGTCCAAGAGGTGGTCGCGAACGTCCAGGCCCATCAACGCCCGCAGTTCCCCTGAAGCCGCAGACTCCTCCAGGAAGGCGCGGATCGCGAGGGGGTCGGTGGCACGGTGGCGGCCGAGTCCGCGGACCCGCTGCCGCGGCCTACTCAGAGTGGTAGGCCGCCTCGAGCGTCGCCAGGTCGAACTTCACCTGCTTCAGCATCTCCGCGGCGACCCGCCCCGCTCGTCCGGGGTCGGGGTCCTCAAGCATCTGGTGGAGTCGCCTTGGGGCGACCTGCCACCGGACCCCGTACCGGTCTACGATCCAACCACACGCCTGCGGCGTCCCGCCGTGCCCGACGAACGCGTCCCAGTAACGGTCGAGCTCGTCCTGGGAGTCGCAGAGGACGAGGAAGGACACCGCGTCGTTGAAGGGGTGGTGCGGCCCGCCGCTGATGGCCACGAAGCGCTGCCCGAACAGGGTGAACCAGACCACCGCAACACCGCCCGCAGGTCCGCTGGGGGAGTCGGCGGGGAAGTGGGTGACGAAGTCCACGTGGGAGTCCGGGAACACCGTGGTGTAGAAACGAGCAGCTTCCTCGGCGTCGGTGGTGTACCACAGGTGCGGTACGAGCTTGTCCTGGACCCGGCTCGTGGGCAAGACGCCCTCCTCCGTCTGGGATCCTTCATCCGGCACGGGCCGGCCTCGCGTCGGCCTGTGCCGCGGCTGTACCAGAACCTCGTCCATCTCCGGCGCCGAGAGCTCGATGGCCTTGCCGCTCAGGCCCGCGACGATCGGGGCTGCTCAGGGCGCCGACGCGGTGAGCGTGCTGCAACTGTGACACGCCGTGTCGGCTCCGTCAATCGGGGTACGCCGGGAATCTCCACGGTCTCCTGAACCCAGGGTTCCGAGGGAGCCAGGCCCCACCTCGTGGAGCGGGAGGTGGGCCGCCGTAGGGGTAGGGAGGGCAGTGGGGGCCGTCGTCGGTGGGTGGTGTCCCAGTAGGCCGCTTGGCCGCCCGGGCGGGCTGGGGCTGGCCCGCCCGGTGATATCGCCCCGCTGTTCGGCGGTGTGACAAATCCCGACCTGGCCGCGTTCAGTCATCGGAAGAGGTACCGGGCAGGGTTCGAGGGACGGGTAAGGTGTGGAAATGCGTTGTCGACTTGTCGTAGTGACCGCCACTTCGTTGTTCGCGCTGTGGGCCGGAGCAGGCTCACCCCGGCGCGCAGGAGGGACAGCCCACGGTCAATGTCGTGGACTTCGGCGTGGGGGTGGGTTGGGCTTCGGCCTCCGAGCTCGTCACCGACCGGTTGGTGGCCCGGTTGCGGGAGGATGGGCGGTGCGCGTCCTCTCCCTCTCCCAGACCCGGGCGGCTCTGGAGGCCGCGCGGCTGGACCCGCGGGGGCTACTGGACGTGTATGGCCCTGGAGGCCGTCGGTCAGTTCGTGTCGCGGGCCAGGCCCGCGCTCCGTCCCAAGCCCGGCAGGGCTCAAAGGGCCCAGCTTGTCCCCGCGCCCACGGTAGGAGGCCGTGAGCGGCCCCAGGTGGTCTTCCAGCGCGGGAACCAGGAGGTCTGGGTGGAACGGGAGATCCCGGGCTTCGACCCGTCCCAGGACTTCGGCCTGGAGGTGACGTTCCTCATGCAGCGGCGGG
This sequence comes from bacterium HR32, assembly GCA_002898935.1. Lineage (GTDB taxonomy): Bacteria > Sysuimicrobiota > Sysuimicrobiia > Sysuimicrobiales > Sysuimicrobiaceae > Tepidifontimicrobium. The sequence continues at coordinate 4,721 of BEII01000026.1, read as the reverse complement.
GCGGCGCAGCCTGGATCCGTGGCTTCACTTGAGCGTCGGGTGGCGGGACTCGCCGTTCTGGTTCGAGCTGCGGCGACTGAACGACTACCGGGGCCAGTGGGCCGGAAAGCCGTTACCGGACCTGGTCGGGGAACTGGTGGGAACGCTCGGGCGGCTCGCGGTCCTGAAGCAGGGGGACGCGGTGCCCGTGTTCATAGACGGGCAGCGGGCCCTTTCGGACGCCGTGGACGCGCTGAGCCGGGCCGGCAACCCCGACAGGTGACGGTTGGATTCGGGGAGGTGGACATCGAGCGGCAGCGGTACGTGTTGGTCTCCGACATCGTGGTAAGCCACCCGCAGTAACCCCGGGGCCGGTACCTCGCGCCGGGCGCGCAGGCTTGCCCGCTGCGAGGTCGGACGAGGCCAGCGCAGCCGCGGAGTCGCCGGGGCGGCCGGTCGTCTGTGGCAGGCCACGCGGCCGGCGCACGGGCCAGGCCGCTGTGGACAGCATCGAGGCTGCCTGCGACGTGGCCGCGGGCTGGGAGGTGGGGAACGCGGTACCCCTCCGCGTAGACACGCGTACCAGGGGTCATGGAGAGGGCGAGTAGCCGTCTGCTTTTCCGCCGACCGGGCCGCAGGACGCGCGCTGCCTAAACGCGCAAGGGCCGACGAGGATCAATCCGCCTGACGCAGGAGGCTTTCGATCTCACGGAGGAGCCAGCCGGAGAGGCTGCGGTCGTCATAGCCGAGCAGGAGCCCGCGCGCCGTGGCGCATGCCTGACGGGCCTGTTCCTTCTGCTGGGTCCGCAGGAAGTGCCGGCAGAGGGCGACGTGGGGGTAGGGATTCCGCCGGGCGATCTCCGCCGCGCGGCTGAGGCTCGATACCGCGAGTTCGTCTTCCCCGAACATGCTCGCGGCCGCGCCCAGCCGGTAGTTCGCGACGAAGTCTTGGGGCCGGGCTGCCTGTTCCGCCTTGGCGGCCTCGAGCGCGGAGCGGTCCGCGGCCACCACGTCGAATTGGGCCTGCTGCTGGTTCCCCTGGTGCGAGACCGTCACCCGCCAGGTGCCTGTGCGCTCCTCGTTGGGGGTGCCCGCGAGGGGGATGAGGTGGACGAGATAGTAGTCGCTGTAGTCGCGGCTGGTGCGCGGCGTCCAGGACCACGTGAACGCGCCGTCGGGTGGCGTCACGGCGAACTCCCAGCCGTCGCCCGCCCGCACGTTTCGATAGTGGGCCAGGACGTGGACCGGCCAGTCCAGGTTCGTGACGCTGCTCGTCGGGCGCACCAGACGAAGCCGCTGAGAGTCGAACCCGACCCCGAATTGAAGGGAGACGAAGGACGCAGCCAGAGTGGACGAGTTAGCGAGCGCGGCGGTGAGCAAAACCACGGAGGCGACGAACCCTCGGCGGAGGCGGCGAGCCACGGGCCCTCCTTTCCGGAGCGCGCCCCGACGTGTTCTCCGGGGTGGAGCGGCACACCCTGAGCCGCTCCCGGCCCCGCGTGGCGTGCATGCAAGAAGGGTGCCGTGAAGGACGCGGGTCACGACGTCGAGGACGAACCGGGCTCCCTCGCGGGCCGCGCGCGCATCGTCCTCGCCGTAGGGCCCCTCCAAGTAGAAGGCCAAAGACCGAGCTTCAGCGAGCCACGCGGAGATCCGCTGGACCTCCGCGAGTTCTTCCTGGAGATCGCACCGCCCTTCCGCCGCGACTGCCGTGCGAAGATGGGTCCTACTGTTGGTCAGCAGCTCCGGAGAGAGGTGGTGGAGACGAGCGGATTCGAACCGCCGAGGCCACCCCGGCAAGTCGGAGGAAGGCTGGGGGTAGCTGCGACGGTGGTGGGCGACTTGCCGGGGACCCCGGCCCGAGGTCGGCGGTTCTCGCCGTCAGGGACGAAACTCTCTGCCGGCGGGTTGTGGCTCCGGAGAGAGGTGGTGGAGACGAGCGGATTCGAACCGCCGACCTCCGCGTTGCGAACGCGGCGCTCTCCCAGCTGAGCTACGTCCCCACGCACAGGATTGTAACACAGACCCGCCGCGTTGATCCCGGCTGGGCCACAGGCAGGGTAGGCCGCCCCGCGGACGGGACGCCGGACCGGCCGGAGAGTAAGATGGAGGCTGCGGAGGCGAGCGATGCCAGACGTGGGAGAGCGGGCGCCGGATTTCGAGGCGGTGGACCACGAAGGCCGCCGGGTGCGGCTCAGCGACTTTCCGGGCCGCAGGGTGGTCCTGTATTTCTACCCCAAGGACGGCACCCCGGGCTGCACCAGGGAGGCGTGTTCGTTCCGCGACGTGCACGCCGAGTTGCAGCGCGTCGGGGTGGTGGTCCTTGGGGTGAGCCCGGACCCGCCGGACTCCCACCGCCGGTTTCGCGAAAGACACAGCCTGCCCTTCCCCTTGCTGTCGGACCAGGACCACCGCATCGCACAGGCGTACGGGGTGTGGGCCGAGAAGAACTTCTACGGAAAGAAGGTGTGGGGTGTGGCCCGTACCACCTTCCTCATCGGGCCGGACGGGCGGATCGAACGGGTGTGGCGGAGGGTGAAGCCGGACCGCCACGGGGAAGAGGTGCTGCAAGCACTCCGGGAGTCTGTGCGGGGGCAGAGGTGACGCACCGCCGGAGCCGTGCTTCCAGGCGGCGGGCCCCGCGCTGGTCTGTGTGGCTAGCCCGCGCGTTGGTGGCCACCGCGGCCGCCGCCGTGCTCGGCGCGGTCGTCGGCGCGGTGCTGCTGGTGTCCCTGCGGTCGAGCCTCCCCGACGTGGCGGCGCTCTACCGCCCGCCGAGCCAGGCCACGCGGATCTACGCGGCCAACGGGGAGCTGATCGCCAGCCTGTACCGGGAAAACCGCGCGTACGTGCGGCTCCGGGACATCCCGGAGGTCGTCCAGCAGGCTGTGATCGCCATCGAGGACGAACGCTTCTACCAGCACCGGGGCGTGGACCTCCGCGGGATCCTCCGTGCCGCCTGGCGGAACCTAACCCGGCAGTCGGTGGTAGAGGGGGGCAGTACCATCACCCAACAGCTGGCCCGCAACCTGTTCCTGAGCCCACGCCGGACGCTGGACCGCAAGCTGCAGGAGATCCTGCTGGCCGTGGAGATCGAGCGGCGGCTCACAAAGGACGAGATCCTGGAGCGGTACCTGAACCAGGTGTACTTCGGCAACGGAGCTTACGGGGTGGAGATGGCGGCGCGCCTGTTCTTCGGCAAGAGCGCCCGCGATCTCACCCTTCCCGAAGCAGCCCTGCTGGCCGGAGTCATCCAGGCGCCCTCCCGGTACTCGCCCTTCGACAACCTGGAGGGGGCCAAGCGAAGGCAGGCGGTGGTCCTGGATCGCATGGCGGAACTCGGGTACATCAGCCGCGCCCGGGCGGAGGCTGCCAAGCGAGTGCCGTTGCGCCTGCTGCCCGGGATCCGGAACGCAGGACTGGTGGGCGTACGGGCTCCCTACTTCGTGTCGTACATCCTGCCGACCCTCGTGGAGCGCTACGGCGAGGACGCCGTGTACAACGGCGGCCTCCGCGTGTACACCACCCTGGACCCCCGGTTTCAGGCCATCGCCCAGCAGGTGATCACCCGGGGCGTGCAGGAGGCGCGGCGGGCCGGCCTGCGCGTGAGCCAGGGAGCCCTGGTGGCGGTGGAGCCGGGTACCGGCCGGGTGCTGGCCATGGTGGGCGGGGTGGACTTCGAGGCCTCCCAGTTCAACCGCGCGTGGCAGGCGCGACGCCAGCCCGGCTCGGCGTTCAAGCCCTTCATCTACACCGCGGCGCTGGAAAACGGAGTGTCCCCCGACCGGGTGCTGCTGGACGCGCCCGTGGAGTACCGCATCGCCGGGTGGGGTTACTGGCGGCCCAAGAACTACGACGGCAGCTACTGGGGTCCCATCCCGCTTCGGGTCGCCCTCGAGCAGTCGCGCAACGTGCCCGCCGTCCGCATGCTGGCTGAGCTGGGCCCGCAGACGGTGATCGAAGTCGCCCAACGCATGGGGATCCGCAGCCCCCTCCAGCCGAACCTCTCCCTAGCCCTGGGCACGTCCGAGGTCACGGTGCTCGAGATGGCGTCCGCGTTCGCCACGCTCGCCGCGGGCGGAATCCAGGCGGATCCCCTGGCCGTCACCAAGGTGGCGGATGCCCGGGGGCGGGTGCTGGACGAGGCGCGGCCAAGCCGGCGCGTGGCGCTGCGGCCCGAGGTGGCCTACCTCATGACGGACCTGCTGCGGGGCGTGATCTTACGGGGTACCGGCCGTGCCGCGGACGTGGGCCGTCCGGCGGCAGGCAAGACGGGTACCACGGACGACTACCGGAACGCGTGGTTCGTGGGCTACACGCCCGAGCTGGCCGTGGCGGTGTGGGTGGGCAACGACGACAACAGCCCCACGAACCGCATCACGGGCGGCTCCCTGCCCGCGCGCCTGTGGGCGCGGTTTGTCCGCGAGGCGCTGCGAGGCCGCCCGGCGCAGAACTTCGCGGTACCAGACGGGATCGTGCACGTGCCCGTGTGCGTGGACTATGGGCCGGACGGGCAGTGCGAGCGGGAGGCGTGGCGTCCGGTCCTCCGGGGCACGACACCCGTGCCAGGGCCTTCGCCGACCCGGACGGCACCGGGAACGACCGAGAACGGAACCAGCCCACTGGTGCTGCTGCGGCCCGCGGACGGCACGGTGGTACAGTCGCCGTTTGTGATCGAGGGCCGGGCGGCGCCCGGTTGGACCGTGCGCCTCCGGGTGCTGATGGAGGGCGGTCCGGAGCGG
>BEII01000025.1 GCA_002898935.1 bacterium HR32 | reverse complement strand
CTCCGCCGTGGCATCCCCGTGCGCTGGGTGTCCGGGCGCGTGTTGGAGTCGCTCGCGGACGTGAAGACCCCGCAACCCGTGGCCGCGGTGGTGGTGCTGCCGCCGGTTGTGCCCCTGGAGACCGTTGGGTGGCAGCGTCTGGTGGTGGCCGACGGCCTGCAGGACCCCCGCAACGTGGGCGCTCTGGTCCGCACGGCCCACGCGGCGGGGTTCGACGCCCTCGCGGTGCTCCCCAACACCGCCGACCCCTTCCACCCCGCAGCGGTGCGGGCCAGCGCGGGCTCGTGCTTCGCGCTCCGGATCGCTTCCGCCCGGCCGCAGGATGTGCTCGCGCGCGGGCGGGTGTGGTTGGCGGATCCCTCCGGCGAGGTGGACTACCGGGAGGCGGACTACCGCCCGCCGGTCGCGCTGGTGTTCGGCAGCGAGGCCGCGGGAGCACGGCACGTCTGGCCGGGAGCGCGGACGGTGCGGATCCCCGTGGCCGGTGCGGAGTCCCTGAACGTGAACGCCGCGGCGGCCGTGCTGTGCTACGAAGCCCGCCGCGCGTGGACTCCCTAGCGCACCGTTGCTATACTGCCGCCGAGCGCCCCAGCGGGCGCTCTGAGGGCCGGATGTTCTGGACGTCGGAGTTCTTCTGGAGCGTGTTCCAGAGGACCGGCGCGGTCTGGGCGTACGTGGTGTACCGGCGGCTGCGCCGGGCGCACGCGCACGCCCGGTTCATCTGGAACTAGGCGAGGAGGGAGAGCGCGCGGCTCCACGCCCGCAGAGAGGGGGCGGGGTGGGAGTCCCCGGCGGTGGCGCCTGCGCCGTTCGCTCCCGAGCTGCGGGAGGAGCGCGGTCCGTGCGGGCCGCGGGTAATGCCCGCCGGGGAGCCCGATACAGCCGCTGAGAGCGCCGGGAGTGCTTTTCGGCTTCCGGAAGCAAGGTGGTACCGCGGAGGCGCGCCTCCGCCCTTGTGGCGGCGGCGCGCCTTGACGTGTGGAGGGGTTGTACGGATGTACGAGCGGGTGGAGGAAGTCCGGCGCCGCGCCTTGCAGGAGCTACAGGCGGCTAGCACCGCGGAGGAGGTCGAGGCCCTCCGCCGCAGGTACCTGGGCCGCAAGGGCGAGGTCACCGCCCTGCTGCGGTCTGTGGCGGGACTTGCGCCGTCGGAGCGGGCGGCGGCGGGCTCAGCGCTCAACGCCCTCCGGGACGAGTTAGAAGATTCGATCCGAACCCGGCTGGAAGCCCTGCGGGCCCGGGAGCGGGACCAGCGGCTTCGGCAGGAGGCGGTGGACGTGACCCTGCCCGGGCGGCGGCCGCCTGTGGGCCGGGAGCACGTGCTGGGCCGCACGATCGAGGAGATCCGCGACATCTTCCGCGCCATGGGGTTCGAGGTGGTGGACGGCCCCGAACTGGAGACCGAGGAGTTCAACTTCCGCCGCCTGAACATCCCCGACGACCACCCCGCCCGGGACGCGCAGGACTCCTTCTACCTGGACGACGAGCGGTTGCTGCGCACCCAGTGCACCGCGGTGGACGTGCGGGTGATGCGGGAGCGCACCCCGCCCATGCGGGTGGTCACCGTGGGCCGTTGCTACCGGAGGGACGTGGTGGACAGCACCCACATGCCGGTCTTCCACCAGGTGGACGGGTTCATGGTGGGGGAGGGTGTGCGGTTCTCGGACCTGAAGGGCGTGCTCGCGGAGTTCGCCCGCAAGCTCTGGGGCCCGGAGGCGCGGGTGCGGTTCCAGCCGTCCTACTTCCCGTTCACGGAGCCCAGCGCGGAGATCGCGGTGTGGTTCCGGGGCCGGTGGCTGGAGATCGGCGGCTGCGGGATGTTCCACCCCCGGGTCCTGGAGATGGCGGGGATCGACCCCGAGCGGTACACGGCCTTCGCCTTCGGGTGCGGGGTGGACCGGCCCGCCATGGTGCGGTACGGCGTCGACGACATCCGGCTGTTCTGGGAGAACGACGTGCGGTTCCTGTCGCAGTTCTAGTCCGGGAGGCGGGATGCGGGTTCCGTGGAGCTGGATCGCCGAGCTGGTGGAGTTCCCCACCCCACAAGACCCCGCGGCGTGGGAGGAGCGGTTCCCCATGCTCGGCCTCGGCGTGGAGTCTGTGGACCGCACGGGGGACGACTGGGTCTTCGAGCTGGAGACCACCACCAACCGGCCCGACTGGCTGGGCGTGGTGGGTGTGGCGCGGGAGGTGGCCGCGGCGTGCGGGGGCCGGCTGCGCCTGCCGGCAGTGGAGCTCTTGGAGAGCGACCCGCCGGCGCGGGAGGTGGCCTGGGTGGAGGTCCTCCAGCCGGGCCTGTGTCACCGGTACGTGGGCCGCGTGGTGGTGGACGTGCAGGTGGGCCCCTCGCCCGCGTGGATGGTGGACCGGCTCGAGCGGTGCGGGCTGCGCAGCGTGAACAACGTGGTGGACGTCACCAACTACGTGATGCTGGAGACCGGACAGCCCCTGCACGCCTTCGACCTCGACCGCCTGGCGGGCGGTGGGGTGGTGGTACGGCGGGCGCGGGCGGGGGAGCGGCTGGTGACCCTGGACGGCCAGGAGCGGGCGCTGCCCGAGGGAGCGCTGGTGATCGCGGACCGCGAGCGGGTGGTAGCCCTCGGCGGCATCCTGGGCGGCCAGGACACGGAAATCCGGCCGCAGACGCGGCGGGTGCTGCTCGAGTCTGCGTGGTTCCACCCCGTGGCGGTCCGGCGGACCGCCCGCGCCCTGGGGATCCGGACCGAGGGCAGCACGCGGCACGAACGCGGCGGCGACCCAGAACGCGCATGCTCTGCGGCCGCGCGCGCCGCGCAGCTGGTCCAGCAGCTCGCAGGCGGCCGTGTGCTGCGCGGCGAGCTGGACGTCTACCCAGACCCAGAACCAGCTCGGCAGGTGACCCTGAGGCCACAGCGCCTGCGGCACGTGCTGGGCGTGGAGATCCCCGAGCCTGAGGTCGAGGACGTCTTGCGGCGTCTGGGTTTCGCGCCGCGCGGGGACGGCACTCGGTGGGTGGTGGCGGTCCCAAGCCACCGCCGGGACGTGGAGCGGGAGGAAGACCTGATCGAGGAGGTGGCCCGCATCTGGGGCTACGACCGCATCCCACAGACGCTGCCGGTGGACGTCATGGCCGCGGGGGCGGTCTCCCCGGACCTTGTGGCGGAACGGCGCGTGCGGGAAGCGCTGCTGCGGGCCGGGCTCACCGAGGTCCTCACCCTCACCCTGCTGCACCCGGGCGAGCTGGAAGCCGTCGGGATCCCCGAAGGCCACCCCTTGCGGGACGCCATCCCGTTGCGCAACCCCCTCACCCGCGACCACACGCACCTGCGGACCACCCTGCTGCCCTCCCTCGTGGAAGTCCTGCGGACGAACCGGGTGCGGGGCAACCTCGACGTGCACGTCTTCGAGATCGGCAGGGTGTTCCGGAACTCCTCCGCCGGTTGGGAGGAGCGGAAGGTGGTCGGGATCGCCCGCATCGGCCGGGCCCTAGAGGGCGGCTGGAACCTGCCGCCGGAGGCGGTCGAGACGTCCTTCTACCACCTGAAGGGGACGGTGGAGGCGGTGCTGGAGGCGTTGCACGTCCCGGGCTGGGACCTCCGGCCGGAAGGCCAGCCGTGGCTTCACCCCTACCGCGCGGCCTCCCTGTGGCTGGGCACCGGGCCGGTGGGCTGGGTGGGCGAGTTGCACCCGGACGTGTGCGAGCGGTTCGACCTGCACGGCCGCGCGTACGTGGCGGAGCTCGAGCTCGAACCCCTGGCGCGCGCCGCCCGCACGACACCGCAGTACCGGCCCCTCCCGCGCACGCCGGCCACCGAGCGGGACCTGGCCGTGGTGGTGGCCGAGGGGGTGGCGGCCGCGGACGTGGTCCGGGCCATCCGAAAGGCGGCAGGGCCGGTGCTGGAGCGGTGCGAGCCGTTCGACGTGTACACCGGGCCGCAGGTCCCCGCAGGCCACAGGAGCCTCGCGCTGCGCCTGGTGTTCCGAGACCCCTCCCGGACCCTGACCTCTGAGGAGGTGGACGGCATCCTCGACCACCTACGCCAGAGGCTGCGGGAAGAGCTGGGCGCGCAGTTCCGGTAGCCGCCGGGCAGGAGGTGGGGCGCCGTGTGCGGAAGCAGTCCGGCCGGAGGTCCCCGATGACCGTGACGTGGTTGGACTGGGTGATGCTGGCCTTGCTGCTGCTGAGCGTGCTCCTCGGGCTGCAACGGGGACCCGTGCGCACGCTGGTGGAGAGCGCCTTCGTGCTGGCCAGCTACCTCGGCGCGGCCGTGCTGTTCCGGCAGGCCGCGGAGACCTTCTTCGGCACCACCTTCCCGTGGCCGGACTGGGCCGCCACGGTGGCGTTCGCCGTCCTGTTCCTCATCTTCCTCGTGGTCGGCAACTTCCTCACCGCCTGGATCGCAGGGCGGCGGGCGGCCACTGGCGTGGCCATCCTGCTGGGCGGGCTTGTCGGCGTGGTGAAGGCCGCGGTGCTCGGGGTGGTCCTGGTTACCTTCCTGCTGTCCGCGCCGTTCGCGCCGCAAGTGCGCCAGGACGTGGACCGGTCGGCTTCGGGGCCGTACCTGGTGGGGTGGCAGCTGGCGGTGCACCGGGCGGTGAGCCCGCTCCTGCCCGTCCGGCTGCCCGCCCTGGGCCCCGGGGGCGAGAAGTTCTGAGCCCTCCCGCAGGAGGGCCGGGATGAAGAACCTCGAGATCGCGGCCCTGTTCAACGAGATCGCGGACCTCCTGGAGATTAAGGGCGAGTCCACGTTCCGGGTGAACGCCTACCGCCGCGCGGCCCGGTCTTTGGAGAACCTGGCGGAGGACGTGGAGGCGGTGGCGGACCGGGGCGAGCTGGACCAGATCCCCGGGATCGGCAAGAGCCTCGCGGAGAAGATCTCCGAGTACCTGCGCACCGGTAAGATCACCTACCACCAGGAGCTGTTGCGGGAGCTGCCGCACGGCATCACCACCCTGATGCGGGTGCCGGGGTTGGGCCCCAAGACCGCGGTCCTGTTGTACGAACGTCTGGGGATCACCACCCTGGACCAACTGGAGCGCGCGGCGCGGGAGGGACGTCTGCGGGACCTCCCCCGCATGGGCAAGAAGACCGAGGAGAACATCCTGCGGGGGATCGAGCAGGTCCGCCGGCAGTCCACACGGCTGCCGCTGGGGGCGGTGCTCCCGCTGGCGCAGGAGGTGGTGGCGGCGCTGCGCAAGGCGAAGGGGGTGGGCGAGGTGAGCGTCGCGGGCAGCCTGCGCCGCATGCGCGACACCATCGGGGACGTGGACGTGCTGGCTACCGCCAAGGTCCCCGAGCCAGTGATGGAGGCCTTCGTCACCCACCCGCTGGTGGCGCAGGTGCTGTCCCGGGGCACCACCCGCAGCAGCGTGGTCCTGCGGAACGGAGTGCAGGCGGACCTGCGGGTGGTGGAGCCCGCGAGCTTCGGCGCGGCCCTGCAGTACTTCACCGGCTCCAAGGACCACAACGTGAAGCTGCGGGAGCGGGCGGTGCGCATGGGGCTCAAGGTGAACGAGTACGGGGTGTTCCGCGTGGAAGACGACCGGCGGGTGGGGGGCCGTACGGAGGAGGAGGTCTACGCCGCGGTGCGGCTGCCGTGGATCCCGCCGGAGCTCCGGGAGGACCAGGGGGAGATCGAAGCCGCGGAGCGCGGGAAGCTCCCCCGCCTGGTGACCCGGGAGGACATCCGCGGCGACCTGCACATGCACACCAAGTGGAGCGACGGGCAGGCCACCGCGGAGGAGATGGCCCGCGCGGCCCGACAGCTGGGCTACGAGTACGTTTGCATCACCGACCACTCCCAGTCCCTGAAGTTCGCGGGCGGGGTCAGCGTGGAAGACCTGCGGGAGCACGTACGGGAGGTGCGCCGGCTGTCCGAGCGCCTGGAAGGCATCACGGTGTTGATCGGTTCAGAGGTGGACATCCTCGCGGACGGGAGCCTGGACTACCCCGACGACGTGCTGCGGGAGCTGGACGTGGTGATCGCCTCGGTGCACAGCCGGTTCCGCATGGACACGCGGGCCATGACGGACCGCATCCTGCGCGCCATGCGAAACCCCTACGTGACCATGATCGGCCACCCCACCGGCCGGCTGCTGGGCCAGCGGGACCCGTACTCCGTGGACGTGGAGCGGCTCGTGGCGGGCGCGCGGGAGACCGGGACCGTCCTCGAGCTCAACGCGCAGCCGGACCGGCTGGACCTGAAGGACGCCCACGTACGGCTGGCGAAGGAGCACGGGGTGCAGGTGGCCATCGGCACGGACGCGCACAGCCCCGCGGAGCTGCGCTTCATGGAGTTTGGCGTGGGGACCGCGCGGCGGGGCTGGCTGGAGCCGCAGGACGTGGTGAACACCTTGCCCTTGAACAAGCTGTTGAGCCGGCTGCGGCGGAAGCGGCGCGGATGAGGGGAGCAGTCGCCGCCCGGCTCGCCCCGCCCCTCGCGGCCGACTTCTTCGCCCGGCCCACCCTGGAGGTGGCCCGGGAGCTGGTGGGCGCCCTCGTGGTGCGCGCCCTGGAACCCGCCGAAGTGCCTGAGGGGCGGGAGGCGGCGGTGCTGGTGGCGCGGCTCGTGGAGGTGGAAGCGTACCTGGGTCCGCAAGACCCTGCGAGCCACGCTTACCGCCGCACGCCCCGCAGCGCCATCATGTGGGGGCCTCCCGGGAGGGCGTACGTGTACTTCTCGTACGGCAACCACCACTGCATGAACGTGGTCACCGAGCCGGAGGGCACAGCAGGCGCGGTGCTGCTGCGGGCCGCAGAGCCGCTGGGAGGGGTGGAGGTCATGCAGCGGCTGCGCCGCGGGGCGGTCGTCCGGGACCTCCTGCGGGGGCCAGGTCGGCTGACGCAGGCCCTGGCGGTGGACCGGCGCTTCAACGGCTGGGACCTCACGCGGCCCGGCCCCCTCTACCTGGCACGAGGACAGCCGCCTGCGCAGGTGGCAACTTCCCCGCGGGTCGGCATCCGCAGGGCAGCGGACCGGCCGTGGCGGTTCTTCGACCCGCGGAGTCCGTTCGTGTCCCGGTGACCGTGGAGCCCGAGATCCCCTTCCTGGCGGTGGACGTGGAGACCGTGGCGCTTCGCGCGGAGGAGGCGCCTCGCGCGGTGGTGGACTACCTGCTGGGTGGCCGGTCTTCCCTCACGGCCCTGCACCCTGCCTTCGGCCGGGTGGTGTGCGTGGCCTTCTGCGACCCCGCGGGCGCGGTGGAAAGCCGCACGGCACTCCGTCCGGAGGACGAACGGGACCTGCTGGAGTTCTTCTGGGGCCGCCTGGAGGCGGCCGGCAGGGCGAAGCTCGTCACGTGGAACGGCCGGCGGTTCGACGTGCCCTTCGTGCAGGTGAGGTCCTTGGTGCGCGGGGTGCGGTGGAAGGTGGAGCTGGACCTGCGAGGCAACCGGTCCCTGCAGGACACGAACCTCGTAGACCTGATGGAGCTGTTCGCGCCCGGGCTCGCGGAGTTCCAGTGGATCCCCCAGGAGCTGGCTGCGCACCTGCTGGGGGTGGAGGTGGCCCCGGCGCCGGCTGGCCGCGACATCGAGTCCCTGGTGCGGGAAGGCGACGCAGAGGGCGTGCGGCGGCGGTGCGAGCGGGACGCCCGGCTCACCGCAGAGCTGTTCCTCCGGGTCCGGGCCCTGCTGCCCTTCGGGCTGCAGGAACCCGCGACTCCAAAACAACTGGACTACCTCCGCCAGCTCCTCCAGCGCCGCGGCCAGCCCGTGGACGAGCAGTGGCTTGCGGGTCTGTCGCGGGCGGAGGCGAGCGCGGAGATCGACCGGTTGCAGAACCGGTGAGGCACCTCCTGCTGTGGTTCGTGGACGGCTTCGGGCTGGGTCCGTGCACGGCCACCGACAACCCACTGCTCGTGGCGCAGGTCCCCACGCTGCGGTCCCTGCTGGGCGGGCCCCTGTGCGCGGCCTCCTTCCCCACCCGCAACGGGTGGTGCTCGGCCGTGGCCCTGGACGCCACCCTGGGCGTGCCGGGACGGCCTCAGAGCGGCACAGGACAGGTGGCGCTCCTCACGGGCCACAACGCCGCCGCGGCGGAGGGCCGGCACGTGCCCGGGTTCCCCACGAAGCGGCTGCGGGCGGTGCTCCGGGAGCACAGCCTCTTTGCGCGCCTACGCAGAAGAGGGGTTTCGGTGGCGCTGGCCAACGCATACCCCGAGCCCTTCCTGCGCGACCCGCGCGCCCGCCACGGCGCCTTCTTGGAGGCGGCACGCGCGGCCGGCGTGGCGGTGCGCGACCTGGTGGCGCTCGGCCGCGGGGAGGCCGTGGCCGGAGACCTCACGGGTGAAGGGCTCGTCCTGCGTGGCTACCCTGTGCAGGCGGTGGCACCGGAAGAGGCCGGCCGCCGGCTCGTCCGCCTGGCGTCTCGGTATGGCCTCACGGTGTTCGAGTTCTTCGCCCTCGACCTGGCTTCGCACGGCCGCTCCCCGCGCCCCGTGGCGGTGGTCCTCGAGCAGCTGGACCGGGCCCTCGGCGCCGCGCTGGACGGCCTGGACCCGCGTACGACGACGCTCGTGCTCACCAGCGACCACGGCGGCGCGGAAGCCCCAGGGGGTGCGCACACCGCAAACCCGGTCCCCCTGGTCGCGGTGGGCGACGCGCGGGATGCGGTGGTCGCCGGGTGTCACAGCCTTGTGGACGTGGCCCCCGCGCTGGAGGCTGCCTTGACAGGGGCATAGCCCGCTTCGGACGGCAGCGTCCTGTATCCTGGAAGGGTGGACCCAAGGACTTTGCGCGTTCTCGAGTTCGACCGCGTCCGGGAGCGGCTCGCGGGGCTCTGCGCCACGCCCCTGGGCGAGGCCCTCGCGCGCTCCATCGTTCCCGAGGTGGACGTCGCGCGCGTCGAGGAGCTGCAGCAACAGACCGCAGAGGGCAGGGTCCTGTTGCGGGAGGGCGGGCTCAACCTCCGGGGCGTGGTGGACTTCCGGCCCGCGGTCCAGCGTGCCGCCCGGGGCGGCGTGCTGGACCCGCGCAGCCTGTTGGACGTCCTGGCCGCATGCCGGGCCGTGCGGGCGGCGAGGACCGCGGTGGCGCAGCGGGCGGACCAGCTGCCTGTCCTGGCTTCCCTCATAAAGGATCTGCCGGCCCTCGAGCCCCTGGAAGTGCGGTTGGAGCGGTGCCTCGGCGAGGACGGTCAGGTCCTAGACGCCGCGAGCCCGAGCCTGGCGCGGGTGCGGCGGGAGGTGCGGACGACCCAGGACCGCATCCGCGCGACCCTCGAGGAGATCGTGCGGTCTGGGCGCTGGGCGCGGATGCTGCAGGATCCTATCGTCACCGTGCGCGGGGACCGCTACGTGGTGCCGGTGAAACAGGCGTACGCGTCCCAGTTCCCGGGCGTGGTGCACGACCAGTCGGCCACCGGCGCCACCCTCTTCATGGAGCCCCTCGCGGTTCTGCAGCTGGGGAACCGCCTGCGCCAGCTGCAGGCCCAGGAAGCGCAAGAGGTGGAGCGGGTCCTGGCGGAGCTTTCGAGCGAAGTGGGAGCCCGCGCCGCGGACTTCGAGCGCGCCGCGGCGGTCTTGGGCCGGCTGGACCTCGTGCTCGCGAAGGCGTCGCTGGCCGAGGACCTCGACGCCTCCCAACCCCGGCTGGTGCCGCAACCCCTCTTGGACTTCCGGGCCGCGCGCCACCCGCTGCTCGTGGAGCGCGCGCGCCGCGACGGGAGCCGCGTGGTCCCCGTGGACGTGCGGCTTGGCGAGGAGTTCCGGACGCTGGTGATCACCGGCCCCAACACGGGCGGCAAGACCGTGACCCTCAAGACCGTGGGGCTGCTGACCCTGATGGCGCAGGCCGGCCTCGCCATCCCCGCGGACCCCCACAGCCGGGCGGGCGTGTTCCGTGCGGTGCTCGCGGACATCGGGGACGAGCAGAGCATCGAGCAGAACCTGTCCACCTTCTCGTCCCACATGCGGGCGGTGGTGGAGATCCTCCGGGAAGCCGGGCCTGGTTGCCTTGTGCTCCTGGACGAGGTGGGCGCGGGCACCGACCCCACGGAGGGCTGTGCGCTGGCCCGGGCCGTGGTGGAGACGTTGCACGAGCGCGGTGCGTGCACCGTGGTCACCACCCACTACGGGGAGCTCAAGGCGCTGGCGTACCAGCTGGACGGTGTGGAGAACGCGTCGGTGGAGTTCGACCCGCAGACCCTGCAGCCCACGTACCACCTGCGCATCGGCACACCCGGCCGCAGTCATGCTTTCTGGATCGCGCAGCGTCTGGGCCTGGAGGAGGAAGTGGTGGCGCGGGCGCGGTCCTACCTGGCGGAGGACGTGTTGGCGGCGGACGCGGTGCTGGAGGGCGTGGAGCGCGACCGCCGGGCTGCGGAGGAGGACCGCAGGCAGGCCCAGCGGCTGCGCGGCGAGCTGGACAGGCTGCGGCGGGAGTACGAAGCGCGGCTCGCCGAGCTGGAACGCGACCGCGCGCGCCGGCTGGAACAGGCGCGGGAGGAGGCTCGACAGGTGGTGGCGCGCGCCCGCGAGGAGGTGGAGGCGCTGTTGCGCGCCCTGCGCACCGAGCGGCGGGAGCAGGCCGCC
>BEII01000024.1 GCA_002898935.1 bacterium HR32 | reverse complement strand
CGCTTCGTGCTGGCCGACGGCCGCACCCGTCTGCCCGTGCAGTTCCGCGGGCGGGTTGAAGGGCTGCTGGTGGAGGGCCAGGGCGCAGTGGTGGAGGGCCGCCTCGAGGCCGGCGTGCTGCGCGCCCACACGGTGGTGGTCAAACACTCGGAGGAGTACCGGCCGCCCGAGTAGTCCGCTTGACGCGCGGACGGGGGCTTTTGGAAAATCAGCCTGGACCTTCGTGGAGGGGGCCTTGTGCGGCCCCTTCTTTCGTTATTTGGAGGATTCCACGGGCGCCGGGTCAAAAGACAGGAGCGCGCCAGCCACACGGGGCGAGGAGGGGAGTTGCGGGAGCGGCGAGCGAGCCGGTGGCGCGAGCGGAGAAGGGCGCGCACCTTCGTGGGCGCGTTGCTGGCCTGTCTTGTGGTCTCCGGCTGCCAGCCCTACGTGCGGATATCCACGGAGGTCCGGGACGCCTACGAGCCGCTTCCAGGGTTCGCGGTGCGGATGAACTTCATGCCGCGAAAGCCCCACGCGGACGAAGGGCGGAGGATCTACGAGGCCCGGTGCGCGGTGTGTCACGGGCCGGAAGGGCAAGGGGACGGCCCCATGGCCGCGCAGCTTACAGCACCCGAGAAGAACCCGTACACCGACTTCCTGAGCCTGTTCCGGATCCACCCGCGCAGCGAACCGCTCCCCAGCCGGCCCGCGCGGTTCGACAACCTGGACCAGATGCGCCTCAACGCGCCCTTCGCCCTGTTCGAGACCATCGCCCGGGGCCGGCCGCACACCGCCATGCCCGGGTTCCAGCACCCCGCCTATGGCGCCGTGGACGGAGGCGATCCGCGGCTTTCGGACCAGCAGATCTGGGACGTGCTGTTCTGGGAGTGGAGCCGGACCACCACCCGGGAGCGGCTCGCGCAGGGGCGGCGGATCTACAACCAGCTGTGCGCGAGCTGTCACGGGGTGGCGGGCGACGGCAACGGCCCGGAGGCCGCGCGCATCCGGGAGCAGGTGTGGACGTGGGGGCGCGGGGTCGGGCCCGGGATCTTCACCGACCGCGACTGGATGGCCTACCGGAAGCCCGTGGAACTGTACCAGCGGGTCGCGGAGGGCGTGCGGCGCCGCGGCCTGGAGCTCATGCCGGCGTACGCGGGAAGGCTCTCCCCGGACGAGATCTGGACCGTGGTAGAGTACCTGTGGACGTTCGTGTACACACCCCCACAGGAACTGCGCCCGTGAGCGAGGGGTGGCCTTGGACGAGCGAGGGCTGAACCGACGGACGTTCCTGAAGGCGCTGAGCGCCATCCCCGTGGTGGGCGGCCTGGCGGCCTTCCTGGCTCCCCTGTTGCGCTACCTGAAACCGAACCTGGAGCCGGGCCTGGGGCTGCCCGCGGGCAAGCTGCCGCCGGACCTGGCGGAGGGCGACCTGCCCAAGGGCGAGCCGCTCCCCATCGCGCGGCTGGAGGAGCTGCGGGAGCCCTGGTCCAGCAAGTTCTACGTGTTCACGCAGAAGTACCCGCAGTACACCCCGGAGCAGGCCAAGGCCGCCACAGTCCCCGGTGTGGCCATCCGCATCCCGTGGAAGTTGCCGTTCCCCGGCTACAAGGGAGGTAAGGAGCCGACGGACATCGTGATCTTCTCGCGGATCTGCCCGCACCTGGGCTGCATCTTCAACTACGTTCCCAACTGGCGGGAGGTCACCGCCGGCTACGGGGGCTACGTGCCGCCCGAGGACCGACGGCATGGGCTGCTGGCCTGCCCGTGCCACCTCTCCATCTACGACCCCGCGGACCGGCAGGTGCCCGGCCGGGTGCTGTCCGGGCCTGCACCCCGGCCGCCCCGGTACTTCACCTACGAGATCCGGGACGGCGTGATCGTGGTGACCGGCGCGGAGCCGGGCGGGATCGCCTGAGGAGGCCGCGCGGTGTGGGACCGGGTGCGGGAGTGGTTCCGGGAGCGCAAGGAGAAGCTCGACCTCTTCGACGAGACGTACGCGGACCGGCAGGACAACCCCCTCTACCTGCTCGGCCAGATCGTGTACTTCTCGTGGATCGCGGTGGTGGTGAGCGGCATCCTCCTCATGATCTGGTACGAGCCCACCACCCACGGGGCGTACAACTCCATCCTCCGGATCCAGCGGGAGATCCCCTTCGGCTGGCTCATCCGCGGCGTCCACAAGTACGGCGCCGACATGCTGATCATCGCCATCACCCTGCGGATCTACCGGATGTACTTCCTCGGCGAGTACAAGCGGCCCCACGAGCTGTCGTGGATGATCCTGTTCGCCTCCCTGGTGCTGGCCATGATCTCCGGGCTCACCGGCTACCTGCTCATCTGGAACCAGCGGGCCTTCTGGGCCGCCAAGGTGGTGCTCACGGTGGCCGTGTACCTGGACGAGCTGCCTCTGATCGGCCAGACGCGGTTCGGCAGCGCCATCGCCTTCGCCTTCCTCGGCGGGCCCGCGGAGGGCCAGGGGACCCTCACGCGCTTCTACGCCATCCACTTCGGCATCTCCGCGCTCCTGCTGATCGCCACGGAGGTGTACTTCATCTTCACCCGGCGGCGGCGCTTCGTGCTCTCGCCCACGGCCCTGGTGATCCTGTGCCTCATGCTGGTGGTGACGAGCTACGTGTTCCCGGCGGAGATGGGGCGCCGCGCAGACCCCAACCGGACGCCGCTGCCGATCCTGTCCGACTGGTACTTCCTGGCCCTGTACCAGTACGTGAAGTACACGCCGCCCCTGTGGGCGGGGCTGGGCCCGGGCCTGCTGATCGCCTACGGCATGCTGGTCCCCTTCCTGGACCGGAGCAAGGGCCGCCGGCCCTCGGAACGACCGTTCTTCACCGTGGTGGGCGTGATGGCGCTCGTGTACTTCCTAGTGTTCACGGCCCTCATCATGTTCAACATCGCTGTCATCGGGCGAGACCCGCACGTGGTGCTGCTGCTGACCGCGGCCACCCTGGTCGTGGGGCTGGTGCTGGAGCTGCGCTACCGGAGGCGTCAGAAGCTGGCGGAGGCCGCAGCCCCGCGGCCTGCACCGCGGCCGGCCCCGGCGCGGGCGGCGGCGGGGTGAGGCGGTGACCGCGGCCCGCTTCGTCGTGGCTTTTGCCGTGGCCGTGCTGGCGCTGCGGGGCGTGTGGGCGGCGCTCCGGGAGGCTGTGCACGGCGCAGGGCCGGAGGCCTGGCTGTGGGCGGCCGCGTGGGCTGCGCTGCTGGCGGGGTCGTTCCTGTACGCGGGCTTCGTGCTGTACGCCGCGGAGCGCGATGCGCGCCGCCTGCGCCGACGGGTCGGGCTGTACGAGCGGTTCCTGGCGGGAGGGCACCGGTGAGGGGCGCTGCGTCGGCGCTGGCGCTGGCGGGCTTCCTGGCGGTGCTGGCGCTGGTGTGCGTGGCCGCCATGGTGTACGGGGAGTGGTTCGACCGGCGGCTCCTGAGCTCCGGAGCCCTGGGCGTGCTGCTGGTCCTGTACGCGGCCATCGTGGTGCTGTTCCGGAAGGCGGGGATCACCGCGGAGGAGTAGGAGGGGTCGTGTACCGGCGGCTGCTCACAGGCTTGCAGAGCGCCACGCTCCGGCTGGACGTGGGGATCCAGCGGGTCCTCCCGCAGGACTTCAACCCCCTGTACTACACCGGCGGGCTCGCCAACCTGTTCCTCACCGTGCTGGTGGTCTCCGGGATCCTGATCTTCCTGTATTACGAACCCAGCCTGGAGGGCGCGTACGCGTCGGTGGAGTTCCTGACCCGCGACGTGCCCTACGGGGTGGTGTTCCGGGGGATCCACCGGTACGCGGCGGACGCGTACATGGTCGCCATCCTCCTCCACCTGTTCCGGAACTGGTTCACCGACCGCTACCGGGAGGCCCGGGACAGCCAGTGGCTGTCCGGCATGGTGCTGCTGGTGTTCTCCGGGCTGGCGGGCTTCACCGGATACCTCCTGGTGTGGGACGAGCGCTCCCAGATGCTGACGAGCCTCACGGTCCAGGCCCTGCGCTCCGTGCCGTTGGTGGGCCACTGGCTGGCGGAGGTGTTCGTGGGCGGCCCCGGGGTGAGCGACACCACCCTGCCGCGTTTCCTGTTCCTGCACGTGGGGCCTGCCATGGCCCTGTACGTCCTCCTGTGGTGGCACTACGTGCGCCTGCGGCACCCGAAGATCTGGCCGCCCGCGGTGTGGGTCCTGTTCGGACTGGGGCTCTTGTTCATCTTGGCGTCCGTCCTGCCCGCCACCAGCGGCCGGCCCGCACAGCCCGGGGCGTCGCCGGAGGGCTTCCCCGTGGACTGGTTCTACCTGTGGCCGTACGTGCTGGCCCGGTGGATGGCGCCGGGATGGGCGCTGGCCCTGGTGGTGGCCCTGCTGGCGTACGGCATGGTGATCCCGTACACCCTCCGGGAGACCCCGGAGGAGCGCGGGCTTCGGGCCCTGGGCCAGGCGGTGGTGGTGGACGAGAACTGTACCGGGTGCGAGCTCTGCTACTACGACTGTCCGTACAACGCCATCTACATGGTGCCGAGCCCGGCCCCGGGCAAGAGCCGGGCCGCGGCCAACCGCAAGCTGCTCGCGGTGGTGGTGGACTCCCGGTGCGTGGAGTGCGGGATCTGCATCGGCGCCTGCCCCTTTGAGGCCTTGGAGCTGCCCCGCATGCTGGACCGGGACGTCCAGCAGCGCATCCAACGCGGCGCGCAAGCCCCCGCCGCCGCGGCCACGTGAGGAGCGTCATGGCGACGAAGACCGAGACTGCGCAGGGGACGCCGGTGCGGGTGGTGGGCTTCCTGTGCGACTGGGCCGTGCGCAGCGAGGGCCTGCTCAACCCGGACGACACGCTGGTGGGGATGCCGCACGTGACGGTGATCCGCGTGCCGTGCTCGGGGTTCGTCAAGCCGGGGTGGTTGGAGCTCGCCCTCCGCAGCGGCGCCGCCGGGACCTTCGTGTGCGGCTGTCCCATGGGCGACTGCCTGAACCGGGAAGGCAACTGGATCATGGAGGACCGCATCGACCAGCTCCGCAAGCGGCTCGCACGGCAGAAGGTGGACCCGGACCGCATCGCTTTCTTCGCGTACGGCCTGCACGACCAGCAGGCGTTCCTGGACGCGGTCCAGGCCTTCGTGGACCGCCTGCGGGCGTTGGGGGGAGGGAAGGCGTGACCCGGTTCGGCCCGAAGCGCTGGAGGGCGTACCTCCTGTACGCCCTGTTCTACCTGGCGTTCTTCGCGCTGCTCCTGTTCGTGGCCGCCTTCGGACTGGTGGCGGAGGCCTGAGGCGCGATGCTGGCGTGGATGTTCACCGACGAGCGCTGGAGTGCTGCGCGGCGCTTCCTGTACGCAGGCGCGCTGTGGGCGCTGGTGGCCGGCGCGTACGACGCGCTCGTGTGGGCGCAGCGGGTGTGGCCGGGGCTGCTGGCGGACTTCCCGTGGACGTCCCACGGGCGGCTGGTGGCCGCGGCGCGGGACCTGTGGACCTTCGGGTTCCTTTCGTCGTTGTTGGTAGGCGCCGCCCTCCGGGTGGTAGGCCAGGGCGAGCGAGACGGGTTGTGGAGCGAGCCGCTGGCGAACCTGGCCCTGTGGCTGTGGACCGCTGCGCAACTGCTGGCCGTGTGGTGGCTGGGCGCGGGCTGGACCCGCGGGCGGCCCTTCGGGGAAGCGCCGTGGCCCATAGACCTGCTGCGGCTCGCGAGCGCGCTGCTGCTGCTGTGGGTTGTGAAGCGAACCCTGGAGCGCGGCGCCGCGCAGGAGCCGGCGCTGGGCTCCCTCCTCTTCGGATTCGCCGCGCTACCCGTGGTGCTGGTCCTCGGTAAGGGGCTGTTCTGGCCGTTCGCCAACCCGTATGCCGGGGTGGTGGACGCCCTGGCGCAGAGCTTCCTGCGGGGCGGGCTCACGTGGTTGTGGTGCGCGCCGCTCGGTGCGGGCGTGGCTCTGTACCTCGTGGCCGCGGTCGCGGGCCGGCCCCCGTGGGCACCCGCTCTCGTGGGCGCCGCAGTGGTCGCGCTCGGCGCACTCGCGCCCCTCGTGGCGCCCGCGGCGTTCGTGTGGGGGCCGGTGCCGTTCTGGGTGCAGACCGTGGGAGCGGTCGCGCAGGCCCTGCTGCTCCTCCCTCTGGTCACGGTCCTGACCGGGATCGTACGGCCGCTCGCGGGCCGGTGGGAGGCGGTCCGGGAGCAGCCCGGGGTGGCGTTCCTCCTGGCAGGGTGGCTGGCGGTGGCGACCGGGGCCGCAGCGCTGGCGCTGGCTTCGCTGCTGGGCCCAAGCCGCGTGGCGCACCTGACCCTGTGGGAGGAAGGGGCGCGGCTACTGGTCACTGGCGGGTTTGCGGCCGTGGCCGCGGGGGCGGCGTACACCCTGACCCCGCACGTGCTGGGCCGGGCCCTGGTCAGCCGGGCGCTGGCGTGGAGGCACTTCTGGGTCCTGGTCGGCGTGTGGGCTCTGTCGGTGCCTGCGCTGTTGCTGGCGGGCCTGGCGCAGGGTGCCACGTGGGCGACCGGCACCGTGCCCTTCGCCCACGGTGCTCAGGCCGCGGCACCGTTCATGGCCGTGCGGTTCGCTGGGGCGCTGGGGCTGCTCGGCGCCCATGGCCTGTTCGCGTGGAACCTGTTCCTCACCGCGGACTCCGGGGAGCCCGTGCCGGCCGCGGAGCGGGAGCTGGTGCCGGTGACGGGCTAGGAGGCGGGGATGGCGGTCGCGTCCTGGGTCCGGTTCGCGCTGGTGGCCACGGTCTGTGGGTTCGCGGCCACCGTGCTGCTGCCCGCAGCAGACCCCGCGGTGCGCGCGGGGCGCGCTGCGCACGTGGCGCCGGAGGCCAGCTACGGGCGGTGGGTGTACGCGCGGGAGGGGTGCGTGGCCTGCCACACCCAGCAGGTACGCGCGGTGGAGGGCCGGTTCGGCATGGTGCAGGAGCCGCAGGACCTTGGGCAGACGTCCACGCCCGCGCAGTACGCAGGCCAGAACCCCGCGCTCCTGGGAGACTTGCGCCTGGGTCCCGACTTGAGCCACGTGGCCTCCCGGATTCGCTCTGCGGACGAGCTGCGCCAGCTCCTGCGTTCTGGCCGCGGCGGCATGCCTCCGCACGCGTACCTGCCGGACCGTGACCTGGACGCCCTCGTGGCCTACCTCCTGACCTTGCGGTGAGGGAAGCGCCCATGGCCGAGCCGACCCCCAGCCCCGCCCAGCACCCGCCCCGCTGGCTTTTTGCCCTCTACGTGCTGCTCCCGCTGTGGGCTGCAACTTACCTGTTCGTCGTAGGAGGCCTCGTCCAGCCCGAGGTGCACACCGTGGCGCGCACCATCGAGGGTGTCTCCCGGGGGGCCACCGCGGCCCCGGACGGCTCCGAGCAGGTGTTGGGGATTCTGGCCGCGGTCCCTCAGGACGCCCGGGACGACCGGCCTCCGCGTCCTGTGACGGAGGCCATGCTGGCAGAGGCCAAGTCGCAGTACGACACCCTGTGCGCGGTGTGCCACGGCCCCCAGGGTCGCGGGGACGGCCCCGCCGGTGCCGCCCTGAACCCGAGGCCCCTGAACTTCCACTTCCGCGCCTTCCAGGAGCGCATGCCGCCTGGCGCCACCCACTGGGTGATCAAGAACGGCCTCGGGAACACCCCACGCCGCAGCGGCATGCCGGCCTTCGGCCAGCTGTCCGACGACCAGATCTGGGCCCTGGTGGAGTACGTGCGCAGGCTCGGGCGGCAGCCGTGAGCACCGACGTGGAGGCGGGGGCCAGTCTGGCGGCCGCGTACGCGCCCGTCCGGGAGGACCTCGAGCAGCTGCAGGACCTCCTCCGCAGGGAGCTCAGCGCGGACGACCCGTTCCTCATGGAGCTCGTGTCGCACGTGCTGCAGACCCGGGGCAAGATGGTCCGGCCCGCGCTGGCGTTCCTGTGCGCACAGGTGGCAGGGAGGGCAGGGCCCGAACGACACCTGGTCGCCGCCGCGGTGTAACTCATCCACGTGGCGTCGCTGATCCACGACGACGTGATCGACGAGGCGGACCGCCGGCGGGGCCAGGCGACCCCCAACGCCCGCTGGGGCAACCACGTGGCCGTGCTGCTCGGCGACTACCTGTTCAGCAAGGCCTTCCACCTCCTGGCCCGGGTGGAGCGCGACGACGTGGCCGCCCGGGTGGCCCTTGCCACGGTGCGCATGAGCCAGGCGGAGATCCTGCAGATCAAGTACGGCAACACCCCGCACACGGACGAGTCGGTGTACTTCGCCATCGTGGAGGGCAAGACCGCGCACCTGGTCGCCTCCGCGTGCGCCGGCGGGGCGCTGGTGGGCGGCGCGGACGGCGCGCTGGCCGAGCGGCTGTCCACCTTCGGCCTGCACTGGGGCGTCGCCTTCCAGATCACCGACGACGCCCTGGACCTGACCAGCGACCCGGAGGTCTTAGGCAAGCCCATCGGCAGCGACGTGCGCGGCGGCAAGGTGACCCTCCCCCTCATCCACGCCCTGCGGCAAGCGGACGGCGAGCGCCGCCGGCAGTTGGAGGGCTGGATCCGCTCGGGCGAGGTGGACGCCCTCCGGGCCGCGCTGGAGGCCTCCGGGTCCTTGGCCTACGCCCTGGGCGTGGCCCGTTCCCACGCGGACCGGGCGCTCGCCGTCCTGGCAGGCCTGCCCCCGGGGCCCGCCCGGGACAGCCTGGCCGCGCTCACGGAGTTCGTGGTCTCCCGGCGGCACTGACTCCCCCGCGCCTGGCCGAAGGCAGTTCCCTCCGATACACTGGGTTGGCGATGGAGCTGCGCGCTCAGGCTCGCACCGTGCTGCGGGCGGTGGTGCAGCCCTTCCACCGGGCCCGGACGGCCATGGTGGCGTTTGCCGTCGCCACCACCTCCCGGCACCTGGAGGCGCACCGGGAGCAGGTGCTCCAGCGCTGGCGAGCCCTGCTGCACCGCCGCGTGGTCCGGTACGCGGACCACCCGGAGGTCTGGGAGCGGTGGGGCCGGGAGACCGTGGACCTGCTGGTCCGCGTGATGCGGGCGGAGGGGGAGCCGCAGCGGCTACACGCGCGGGACCGGGTGTTCGAGCACGCCCACCGCGTGGCCGCGGAACAGCTCGAGCTCGGCTTCAGCCTAGAGGAGATCCTGCAGGCCCTGAGCCTGCTCCGCAGCAGCGTCACCGCGCAGGTCCAGGTGATGCTCAACCGGCGGCTGTGGGTGGCCTTCCCCCCGGACGTCATGCTGGCCACGGAGCGGGTGCACGAGGCGCTGGACCTCCAGATGCTGGCCATCGGGCAGGCCTACCTGGAGGCGCGGGACCGCGTGATCCACGAGAAGCAGCGCGACCTGGAGGAGAGCAACGAGAAGCTGCGGACCCTCATCCGAGAGATGCACCACCGCATCAAGAACAACCTCCAGACGTTGGCGGACCTCCTGTACCTGGAAACCCTGGACGCGGAGGGGCCTGCCCGGAAGAGCCTGCAGGACAGCATCGGGCGCGTGAAGAGCATCGCCGCGGTGCACCAGATGCTGTCCGCGGACCGGATCGAGGCGGTGGAAGTCCGCCGGCTCGCGGAACGCCTCTGCGAGACCATCGGCCGCGACCTGGCGGGGTCCGCCCGCGGAGTCCAGGTGGCCGTGGTAGGGTCCGAGCTGTGGCTGCCGAGCAAGCACGCCACGGCCCTGAGCCTCGTGCTCACCGAGCTATTGACCAACGCGGTGGAGCACGCCTTCCCCCACGGAGGCGGACGGGTGACGGTGGAGCTCGAAGAGGCGGGGGACGAGGTGCGGGTGCGCGTGCGGGACGACGGGGTGGGTCTTCCGGAGGGCTTCCGGGTGGACCGCCACGGGCACCTGGGACTCAGGATCGTGCAGGACCTGGTCGCGCGGGACCTGCGCGGCACCTTCGCACTGCGCAGGGATGGCGGGACCGTGGCGGAGGTGCACTTCCCGCGCCCGGACGGGAAGGAGGCGGCCCCGTGAGCGGCAAGGAACGCCTGCGAATCCTCATCGCCGACGACGAGGCCATCCGGGTGATGACGCTGCGGACGCAGCTGCGCGCTTTGGGGTTCGAGGTGGTGGCGGAGGCCACCAATGGCCGGGAGGCGGTGGAGCTTGCGGAGCAGTACGAGCCCGACCTGGCCATCCTGGACATCAAGATGCCGGAGCTGGACGGGATCTCGGCGGCCCGGGCCATCGTGGCCCGCCGGCCCATCCCCGTGGTCCTCCTCACCGCGTACAGCGAACCCGAACTGGTGGAGCGGGCCACCGAGGCGGGCGTGTTCGCGTACCTGATCAAGCCGGTGAGCGAGGAGGACCTGCTGCCCACCATCCTGCTGGCCCGCGCGCGGTTCGAGGAGTTCCGGCTGCTTCGGCAGGAGGTGTCCGACCTCCGGGAGGCCCTGGAGGCCCGCAAGGTCATCGAGCGCGCCAAGGGGATCCTCATGAAGCGGCTGGGGATCAGTGAGGCGGAGGCGTTCCGCCGCATGCAGGTGCAGAGCCAGAAGGAGAACAAGAAGCTGGTGGAAATCGCCCGCGCCATCGTCACCGCGCACGGGGTGCTCTGATGGAGGACCGTACCGAGCGCTGGGAGGACCTCGTGGACGACCTCGTGCGGCTCGTGCGGGCCCACGCGGAGCTGGT
>BEII01000023.1 GCA_002898935.1 bacterium HR32 | reverse complement strand
GGCGCCGCCGCTGGCGCTGCACGTGACCACGGGCAGCCCCAGCTGTACCGCCCGCTCGAACAGCCGCGCCACCTTCTCGCCCACCACGGACCCCATGCTGCCGCCGAGGAAGTCGAAGTCCATCACCCCCACAGCCGCGGGGACGCCCGCGATGCGCCCGCGTCCGGTGAGCACCGCTTCCCCGCGGCCCGTCCGCTCCACCGCTTCCCGGTAGCGCTCCGCGTACCCGGGAAACCCCAGCGGGTCCTCGGACCGCAGGTCCGCGTCCCACTCCTCGAACGTCCCGTCATCCACCAGGAGGCGCAGGCGTTCGGGGCCGCTCAGCCGGTGGTGGTATCCGCACTTGGGACACACCTTCAGGTTGCGCTCCAGCTCCTTGCGGTACACCAGCTGCGCGCACCGCGGGCACTTGGCCCACAGACCCGCGGGCAGGTCGCGGCGCTCCACGGACTCGTACTTGGGTCTGCGCAGCCAGTTGAGCACGCAAGGGGCTTTCTTGTCCGTGCCTTCGGAATCCTCCCTGGGTCACAATGGATGAGGAGGTGCGGGATGAGGAGAACCCACATCGCGTGGATCCTGGTGATCGCGCTGGCTGCGGCTGTTGCCCGCGCGCGGCCACCCGCGGCGGCGCAGCCTCTGGCGCCCACCGCGTGGGTGGAAGTGTACCGGCTACGGCTCGGCAACGCCGCGGGGGGCGCGGTGGAGGCCAGCGAGGACGGCGGGCAGTCCTGGCGCCTGCTGGGACGCGTGCTACGGCCCGCGGTGGCGTCCGCGGTGGGGTTCAACGCGAGTCGGTGGGGGACGCCCGGGACCGTGGTCGCGAGCGGGGCCAACGCGGTGCACGTGAAGGTGGGCGATACCCCGCAGGGGCGGGGTCGGATCGTGACCCTGTGGCCTGCGGGGTCCGGCTGGGCGCCGCACGTGGTCCTCACGGACATCCCGGGCGGCCGGGCCATCTTCGGAGGACGCTACAGCGCCTTCGTCGGCAACCCCGTGCTCGTGGAGCGGGCGGGTGCGGTCGTCTCCACGAACGGGTGGACGCCTGCGGTGGGCGACCGCGTCACCATCGTGGTGCAGCGCCCGGAGCCCTACCCGCGGGAGATCGAGTTCGAGAACCGGTTCGGCGGACTGGTGCGGGGCCGGTACGGCGACGGGTCGGAGGCGCTGCTCGGGGTGGTGCTGCGGCCCGTGGCCGGGGTGGGACGGTTCGAGGGTACGCAGTACGTGGGGATCGGCCGCGTGCGGGCGAACCATCCGGGTGTCATCGACGTATCGACTTCGCCGGTGGGACAGGTGGGCGGGTTCCAGATCATCCCCCGGGACCACGCGCACAGCCCCGAGCTCGTGGGGGCCATCCTCGGCACGCAGTGGATGGTGGTAGGACCCCTCAACCCCCTCGACCCCTCTCCGCAGGGCACCGCGCCCCTCTTCAGCGCCTTCATCGCGCCCCGGTACGAACCCGAGGACCTGTCGGACGAGGAGTGGCAGAGGCGGGTGAGCGAACGCTTCTTGGTCATGGTGCGGATCGACGAGGGCCCGTGGGGCCTGTTCCCGCCCCTCGTGGGCAAGGACAACGCCGCGCTGCTGCGCGTCACGCACATCAAGATCCTGATGCCCCTGTGGCACCGATAGGGCCCGTTGGGAACGCGTCCTGCGGGACCGCGACGGTAGTGTGAG
The DNA here is from genome assembly GCA_002898935.1 of bacterium HR32. Classification (GTDB taxonomy): domain Bacteria; phylum Sysuimicrobiota; class Sysuimicrobiia; order Sysuimicrobiales; family Sysuimicrobiaceae; genus Tepidifontimicrobium. The sequence continues at coordinate 9,360 of BEII01000023.1, read as the reverse complement.
ATCATGGACCGGGAAGGAGGAGCGACCATGTCCACTCCGTACCGTGTGTTCGTGCCGCCGGAGGAACCGCCGACGCCGCCGGCACCGCCGCCGCGGCGGGGTCCGGGCCTGGGCCTGTGGCTGGCGGTGGCCGCGCTGGCGTTCGCGGGCGGGCTGGGCGGAGGCTACGTGGCCGCCCGCCGCCAGATGCCTTTAGCCGCGCCGCCCCCGCCTGCGGCGCCGTCTGCGCCCGGCGGTGTGGTCCGGGTGCAGTCCGAGGAGTCGGTGGTCATCCAGGTGGTGGAGAAGGTCCGGCCCTCGGTGGTGAACATCCAGACGCGGGGCTTTGCGCCCGACTTCTTCGGCCAGCTGTTCCCCCAGGAGGGCGCGGGTTCGGGTGTCATCGTCAGCGAGGACGGCTACATCCTCACCAACAACCACGTGATCCGCAACGCCACCCAGATCCGGGTGCGCCTGCTGGACGGCACGGAGCTCGAGGGACGCGTGGTGGGCACCGACCCGCCCTCGGACCTGGCGGTGATCAAGGTGGACCCGAGGGGCCGGCGGCTGCCCGCGGCGGAGCTGGGCGACTCCCACGCACTCAGGGTGGGCCAGCTGGCCATCGCCATCGGGAACCCCTTCGGCCTGGGGAGCACGGTGACGGTCGGCGTGGTGAGCGCCCTCAACCGGTCCATCCAGGTCCCGGGGTTCGTCATCGACAACCTGATCCAGACGGACGCGGCCATCAACCCGGGCAACAGCGGCGGCGCGCTGGTGAACAGCGCCGGGCAGGTGGTGGGGATCAACACCGCCATCATCCCGCAGGCCCAAGGGATCGGGTTCGCCATCCCCTCCTCCGTGGCGCGGTCGGTGATGGAGCAGCTGATCCGCACCGGCACCGTGCAGCGCCCCTTCTTCGGCGTGGCGTACGTGGAGGTCACCCCGGAGCTCGCCCAGGCGTACGGCCTCGCGGCAGACCACGGGGTCCTGGTCCAGCAGGTGGTCCCCGGAAGCGGGGCGGAGGCGGCAGGACTGCGGCCCCTGGACATCGTGGTGGAGATGGGAGGCCGCCGGATCCAGGGAGCCGCGGACTTCCAGCGGGAGATCCTCCAGCGCAAGGTGGGCGACGTGGTGACGGTGACCGTGGTGCGGGGCGGGCAGCGGCTGCAGCTGCGGGTCCGGCTCGGGCAGCGGCCGGCGCAGTGAGGGCGGCGTGGAACGCGCGCTGATGCTCGACTTTGTGAAGGTGACCGAGGCGGCCGCCCTGGCTGCGGCCCGCCTCATGGGCCGTGGGGACAACGACGCCGCGGACCGCGCGGCGGTGGAGGCCATGCGCGCCGCGTTGGGCGAGCTGGACATCCAAGGCCGGGTGGTGATCGGCGAGGGCGAGCGGGACGAGGCCCCCATGCTGTTTATCGGCGAGGTGGTGGGCTCCGGACGGGGCTACGAGGTGGACATCGCCGTGGACCCCGTGGAGGGGACCAACCTGGTGGCCAAGGGGCTGCCCAACGCCATCTCGGTGATCGCGGTGAGCGAGCGGGGAGGGATCCTGCACGCTCCCGACGTCTACATGGAAAAGCTCGTGGTGGGCCCGTCCGCGGCGGGCCGGGTGGACCTCCGGTGGCCTGTGGCCCGCAACCTGGCCACCATCGCGAGCTCCCTGCGCCGCCGGGTGGAGGACGTGACGGTGGTGATCCTGGACCGGCCACGGCACGCGGAGCTGATCGAGGAGGTCCGGCAGGCCGGGGCGCGGATCAAGCTGATCTCGGACGGCGACGTGTCCGCGGCCATCGCGGCCGCGGTGTCCGGGACGGGTGTGCACGCGGTGATGGGGGTTGGGGGTGCGCCGGAAGGGGTGCTGGCCGCCGCCGCGCTGCGGTGCCTGGGCGGGGAGATCCAGGGGCGCTTCTGGTTCCGCGACGATTCGGAGCGGGAGCGGGTCCGCAGCATGGGTATCCCGGACCCCGACCGCATCTTCCTCACCGAGGACCTGGTGCCGGGCCAGCAGGTGATCTTCTCGTGCACCGGCATCACGGACGGAGACCTGTTCAAGGGCGTTCTGTTCTTCGCCGGAGGGCAGCGCACCCACACCCTGGTGATGGGGGCATCCACGGGCGAGATCCGGTTCGTGGACTCGGTGTACGTGACCGACCGGGAGCGGGTGGGTCCGATCCGGCTGTTCTAGGCCACTCGCTACATCTCGTCCGGCGCGGGAACGCCCAGGAGTCCGAGCCCGGTCCGCAGCACTTCCCGCACCTGCGCCACCAGGGCGAGCCGCGCGCCTCGCAACCCGGGGGGAGCCAGCAGCACCGAGGTGGCGGGGGTACCGTCGGGGCTCCTTGCGTTGTAGTACGCGTTCCAAACCGCCGCGAGGTCGAGGAGGTACTGGGCCAGGACGTGCGGGGTGCGCTGCGCCGCGGAGTCGGCCACCGCCTGGGGGAAGTCCAGCAAGGTGCGGGCCACGGGCCGCTCGAACTCGGTGACCTGGGAGAAGTCTGGGGGCTCGTCCGCCACCCCTGCCTCCCCCGCCCGGCGCAGGAGGCTTGCCGCCCGCGCGTGGGCGTACTGGACGTAGGGCCCGCTGTCGCCCTCGAAGGACAGGGCCTGTTCCCAGCGGAAGTCGATCTGCCGCCGCGGCTCGGTCTTCACCATGGCGAACCGGATCGCGCCCACCCCCACCTGCTCCGCCACGAAGTCCGGGTCGGGGTGGTCGGGGTTCTTCTCCGCCATGATGGCCCTGGCCCTGCGCCGGGCCTCGTCCAGGACCTCGTCCACCGACACCGTGTGGCCGCGGCGGCCGGAGATCCGCCGTCCCTCCAGGGTCACGGTCTCGTACGCCAGGTGGTGGGCCCGCTCCGCCAGGTCGGGCCGGCCGGCGATGGCGAGCGCCGTACGGACCACGAGCTGGGGGTAGCTCTGAGTGGCGTCGATGACGTTGATGGTCTCCTCGCACCCGCCGAACCCCAAGGCCGGGTCGCCGCGGGGGTGCGAGGTGTACAGGGGGCGGCCGGAGGGCTGGTCTTCGAAGTGTACGAACCCGAGCCCGCCGAGCAACCCCATCTTCCAGAACTGGAAGGCGATGTCCTTTGCCGGGTAAGTGGCGGTCCCGTCCGACCGGACGAGGACGAGATAGGGGTCCTCCAGGCCTTGGACGAAGCTGGAGGTGTCCAGGACCACGGCCCCTGCGTACTTCCCCGCCTCCGGCCGTAGCACGTAGGGGGTTCGGCCGAGCAGGTCCAGGGCCTGCTGCAGGAGACCCGCCCGCACCAGGTCGGACTCCCACACCAACACGTCGTACTCCGCCCCGAGCCGCCACATGGTGTCCAGCTGGGCGCGTAGGATGCGCTCCACCTCCGCCCTTAGCTCGCCCGACTCCAGGCGGTGCAAGACCCGGCGGACACCTTCCTCGATCTCCGCACGACGGTCGGGGTCTTCCATCTCCCGGTGCAGCCGCACGTACGCCTCGCCCACCCAGTGGTCGTACTTGTGCCCGCCGGGGTCACGCAGGCCGTACCGCTCCAGGGCGAACAACGACTCCGCCACCTGGCGACCGGTGTCGTCGATGTAGTTGAGGACCTGCACAGCGTGCCCTGCGTACGCGAGGATCCGACCCACGGCGTCGCCCAGGGCGACGTTGCGCAGGTGGCCCACGTGGAGCTCCTTGTTGGGGTTCACCGACGTGTGCTCCACCAGGACCCGACGGCCCGTGGCCGCGGGGGGCGGGAGGGGCTCGGTGGCCGCCTGCAGCAGGGCGGAGGGATCCACCGTGAAGTTCACGTACCCGCCCACCGCCTCGGCGCGCAGAACCCCGGCCGGGAGGGGGGCGCGGCGGGCCAGCTCCGCGGCGATGTCCACAGGCGGCCTGCGCAGCCGGCGGGCGAGCGCGAACGCCACCGGGCTCCCGAAGTCGCCCGGCTTGTCCGGCGGGGTGGGCTGGACCACCACCTCCACCGGCTCGTCCACGCCGAGGGACCCCACCGCCTCCGCGACGCTCGCCCGCAGCTCCGCCTTCAGATCCCGCACGTCACGCACATGGTACCAGAAGAGAGACCGGGTGCCCGGGGATGGTATAATGCGGGCGTGACCGTGGCGCGGGACTTGTTGGATCGCGTGGTCCGCTCTGTGCGGGAGAGCGCTACCTCGGTGGCGCGGGAGTCGGAGCGGCTCGCACGCGTGGCGCGCGTGCGCCTGGAGATCGGCAACCTGCAGGCGCGTCTGGAGGACCGGTACACCGAGATCGGCAGGCTCGTGCACGCCCGGTACCGCGCGGGGTGTTTGGGGGACCCGGAGCTCGGGCGTCTGTGCGAGCCCGCCGAGGCCCTGGAGGCCGAGATCCGGCGGCTGGAACAGGAGCTGGCGGAGCTCCGCAGCTCAGAGCCACGGGGGGAGCCGGCCCGGCCCGCGGGGGAAGACCGCCCGCAGAACTCTGGAGGCCCTTAGTCCGTAGCTTCCCTCGGGACCCGCGCCTCCTCCAGCGGTGGCCACAGCTCACCGACCGAACGTCGTCGGGAAGGCGGTCCGGGCGGAGTGGGCCCGCGGGGACCCCTCGTGAAGCCGGCCTGCGAGGAGGGTTTGAGATGGCCCGCTGGGTTCGCGTGCTGGCGGCGCTGTGCGCGGTGCTCCTCGCCGCGCCCGCCTTCGGGCAGATCTTCACCGACATGGCAGGCCGCCCGGAGCAGCGGATGCTGGAGAAGCTGGCGGCCAAGGGCGTGTTTGCGATCCCGCAGGACCGGCGTTTCCAGCCGGAGGAACGGATCACGCGCCTGGACTTCTTCGTGGCCCTGGCGCGCGCCGTGGGGCTGCGGGAAGGGAGCGGGATTCTGCCCGAGTACCGGGACCTGCAGGAGATCCCCCCCTCCGCCCGCGGGCTGCTGGCGGCCCTGGCCAGCGCGGCCACGGTGAACCAGCGCAAGGCGGTGCGCAAGGTGCAGGAGTGGGAAGTGATCCTGGAGACCGACAAGGGGACGTACGGGCCTGGGGAGGAGATCGGGCTCACCCTGTCCCTGCGCAACACCGCCGGCCGGGCCGCGGAAGTGGAGTTTCCGACCTCACAGCGGTACGATTTCGTGATCCGCAACCAGTCCGGGGAGGAAGTCGCCCGCTGGTCCCTGGGCCAGCAGTTCACCGCCCAGGGCCTGAAACTCACAGTACAGCCCAACCAGCAGGTGGTGGTGGGCGACACCAAGTGGAAGCAGCTGGACCAGAACGACCGGCCCGTGCCACCGGGCCGGTACGAGCTGATCGGGGTGGTGACCGCGCGGCCCCAGCCCATGAGCGTGACCATCTTCTTCACCAAGGGCTTTGTCACCGCGTTCCCGGACAACACCTTCCGCCCGCGGGCGACCCTTTCCCGGGCGGAGGTGGCGGAGCTGGCCGCGCGGGTGAGCGGGCTGGACCAGGAGGCGTTGGCCAAGCGCGGCAACCCCATCCCCGCCCAGGACGCCCAGGACGTCAGGCCGGAGCACCGCGGGTACGTGGCCCTGGCCCTGGAGCGCAAATTCCTCCTCACCACGGACGGCCGGGTGCGGCCGAACGACCCCGCCACACGCCTGGACGCCGCGGTGGCGCTCGATGGCGTCATGAACGTCCTGGGGCGGTACGACTTCCGCCGCGGCCGCTTCCGTTCCATCCAGCCGGGCAACCCCGCCATCCTGTCCGTCACCGACGGTCGGGTGATCCAGAACTTCCGGTTGGGCCCCGTGGTGGCCGTGTACCGGAACGACCGGCCCGCGCAGCTGCAGGACTTGAAGCCCAACGACGAATTGGCCATGCTGTTGCTGGGGGACGTCGGCGACGTGACCTACATCGAGGCCAGGGGGCCTTAGCCGCAGGAGCCGCCGGATGCTTTTCTTCCTGGACACCGCGAACCCCGACCAGATCCGGACTGCCGCAGCCTGGGGCGTGCTCGACGGGGTTACCACGAACCCGACCCTGATGGCCCGGGAGGGGCGGGAGCCCAAGGCCCTCGTGCAGGAGATCGCACGGTGGGTGTCGGGGCCCATCAGCGTGGAGACCACCAGCCTGGACGCAGAGGGCATGGTCCGGGAAGCTCGGGAGTTTGTCGGCTGGGCCCCGAACGTGGTGGTGAAGGTGCCCATGACCCCGGAGGGGCTGCGGGCCGTGACCGCCCTCCGCGAGGAGGGCATCCGCACGAACGTGACCCTGGTGTTCAGCCCCGTGCAGGCGCTGTTGGCGGCGAAGGCCGGGGCGTACTTCGTCAGCCCCTTCGTGGGCCGGCTGGACGACGTCGGCCACGTGGGCATGGACGTGGTCCGCCAGGCGGTGGAGATCCTCCGCGGGTACGGGTACCCGACGAAGGTCTTGGCGGCCAGCCTCCGCCACCCCCTGCACGTACTCGAGGCCGCCCGAGCGGGAGCGGACATCGCCACCATGCCGTTCGGCACCCTGGAGCAGCTGTTCCGCCACCCGCTCACAGACCTGGGCCTGGAGCGGTTCCTGGAGGACTGGCGCAAGCTTCAAGCCGAGCTCTTGGCCCGCAGCTCGGCGCCGGCTGGGTCGTAGCGTCCCGGACCGTACCGACCGCGACGCACGGGCCTCGTCCCGGCCTGCCCTGACCGGTAGAACTTGGATCCGGGGCCAGCGAACTGGAGGTGGAGACCATTCTGGCACTGGCAGATCTAGAGGCGAAGAACCTGAACGAGCTCCAGGAGATCGCCAAGGAGCTGAACATCCCCAACTACCGGCGGTACCGCAAGCAGGAGCTCATCATGCGGATCCTGCAGGCGCAGACGGAGCAGTCCGGGCTCATGTTCCGCTCCGGCATCCTGGAGATCATGCCCGAGGGGTACGGGTTCTTGCGGGCCAGCGGCTACCTGCCGGGCCCGGAGGACATCTACGTGTCCCCTTCCCAGATCAAGCGCTTTGGGCTGCGGGTGGGGGACGAGGTCCTGGGGCAGGTCCGTCCGCCCAAGGACAACGAGAAGTACTACGCACTGCTGCGGGTGGAGGCCGTGAACGGGTTGGACCCGGAACAGGCGCGCAACCGGCCCCACTTCGAGAAGCTGACGCCCGTGTTCCCCTACGAGCGGTTCCGCCTGGAGACCGGCAGCGACCTCACCACCCGGGTGGTGGACCTGTTCGCGCCCATCGGCAAGGGCCAGCGGGCCATGATCGTGTCCCCGCCCAAAGCGGGGAAGACGACGCTCCTGAAGCGAGTGGGCCAGGCCATCGTGCAGAACCACCCCGAGGTCTACCTCATGGTGCTGCTGCTGGACGAGCGGCCGGAGGAGGTCACGGACATGCGCCGGTCCGTGGAGGCCGAGGTGGTGGCCAGCACCTTCGACCGCCCCCCCGAGGAGCACGTGCAGGTGGCGGACCTGGTGTTGGAGCGCGCGAAGCGGATCGTGGAGGGCAAGCGGGACGTGGTGGTGCTGCTGGACAGCCTGACGCGCTTCGCCCGCGCCAACAACCTGGTGATCCCGCCCTCCGGGCGGACGCTGTCCGGAGGTCTGGACCCGGCGGCCCTCCACCGGCCGAAGCGGTTCTTCGGCGCCGCGCGGAAGATCGAGGAGGGCGGCAGCCTGACCATCGTGGCCACGGCCCTGATCGACACCGGCAGCCGCATGGACGACATGATCTACGAGGAGTTCAAGGGCACGGGCAACATGGAACTCCACCTGAACCGCAAGCTGCAGGAACGCCGCACGTTCCCCGCCATCGACATTAAGATGTCCGGCACCCGGCGGGAGGAACTGTTACTGACGGAGGAGGAGCTGCGGAAGGTCTGGGTACTGCGCAAGTCCTTGGAGCAGCTGGACACCGTCGCCATGACGGAGCTGATCCTGGACCGCATGCGCAAGACCCCCAACAACGCCGCGTTCCTGCGGTCCATCGTGAAGTCCTCCGAGGAGGAGGTCGGGGTCGGGTCCTAGGAACCTGTCCCGAAAGCCCGATCGGCCAGTCCGGACCGGCTCCCCAAACATCCCGGACCGACTCTGGGTGATCTCGCTGGAACCCCAGGACTCCAAGCCGGCGGGGCGCCCGAGCGTCCCCCGGCTCAGCGCAGGTCCCAGGATTGACCGCCGGCGTACCCCAGCACGTCGTTGATGTGTTCGAATCTATGGGATTGACGTCCTAAGTTAGAATCTATACGTCCGCGGTTTGGTGCGGGCGCCAGCGGTTCCTAGTCGCAGAAAGACACCCATAGGGAAGCTGAGGAGGGGCGTTGCGTCGCGCCGCCATCCGTGTGCTCGCTGTGTGCGCGGTCCTGCTGGTCCCCGGGCCGCGCACGAGCTCCGGCGAGTCCACGCAGCTGCTAGAGGCCCGACCCGTACAGTCCCCGGTGCTCGTCCAGCCGACGACGCCCGTGTTCCCGGCGGCCGTGCAACCTCCGGAATTCCTGCTGCCCCGAAGGGCGGCAGCTGCCAGGCCGGCGCGCCGACGCCCGGTGAGCCCCCGGCCGGCGCAGGGGACTGCAGCGCGGGCTGCCCAACTCCCTGCGCCCCGCCCTTCCGGCGTGCGGCGGTCCTACCGCGTGACCGAGGGAGACTCGCTGTGGGAGATCGCACGCCGGTTCGGGACCACCGTGGAAGCCATCGCGGCAGCCAACGAGCTCTCGGACGCCGACTTCCTGCGCCCCGGCCAGGTTCTGCAGGTGCCGGTGGGCCGTGCGGCGGAAGTGGCCAGTTCCGGGCCAGCGCGGTACACCGTGCGACCGGGTGACACCCTGTGGGCCATCGCCCTGAAGACGGGTGTGCGGGTGGAGGCGCTCGCCGCCGCCAACGGCATCCAGGGCGACCGCCTGCGGGTGGGGCAGCGCTTGGTGATCCCAGTACCGGGTTCTGCGGCCGCCCGCCGTATTACGCCCCTGCGGACCCGGAGCACGGTGGCCTACTTGTGGCCGGCCCGTGGGGTCATCACGTCCCGGTTCGGGATGCGCTGGCGGCGGCACCACAACGGAGTGGACATCGCCGCACCCCGCGGCACCCCCATCTACGCCGCGCGAGCAGGCCGCGTGGTGCGGGCGGGCTGGTACGGGGGGTACGGGCTCGTGGTGGTGCTGGACCACGGGGACGGGATGGAGACCTGGTACGGCCACGCCTCGCGGATCCTGGTGCGCGTGGGGCAGCGCGTCGAGCGCGGCGAGGCCATCGCACGCGTCGGCTGCACGGGCGCGTGTACTGGGCCCCACGTGCACTTCGAGGTCCGCGTCCGCGGCCAGCCCGTAGACCCCCTGCGGTACCTGCCCTAGGCCAAATCGCTCCGCGACGGATGGCGACCCCGTCCCGCTTCAGGGCTTTCCGGAAGCTCCGAGCCGTCGCCACTGAGACCGCGTCTTGGGAACCCGTGGTACAATCCCCTTTGTTTGCAACCGGAGGTGCTGACGTGAAGCAGGGGATTCACCCACCGTACTTCGAGGCC
>BEII01000022.1 GCA_002898935.1 bacterium HR32 | reverse complement strand
TGAACTCCAGGAACTTTCCGGAGAGGGTTGAGCGGGCGAAGAGGTTGGCGTAGTAGGGGTCGATGCCGGGCGTGGTACCGGCGATCAGGCTGATGGTCGCGGTGGGTGCGATGGCGAGCACGGTGCCGTTGCGGATGCCCTCGCGGACGCGGCGGCGCAGGGCGTCCCAGTCTAGCGAGCTGGACCGGTCCACGTCCACCTCACCCCGCAGCTGGTGGAGGTCCTCCAGAGTATCGAAGGGCACAACGCCCTGGGACCACCGGCTTTCCCCGAAAGAGGGGAAGGCCCCGCGCTGCGCGGCAAGCTCGCAGCTCGCCTCGATGGCGCAGAAGCTCAGGAACTCCACCAGACGGTCCGTGAACTCACAGGAGCGGGCGTCCCCGTACCGCATCCCCAGTCGGGCGAAGGCCTCCGCCAGGCCCATGAGGCCCAGTCCTACCGGCCTGTGGCGGAGGTTGGCCCGCTTTGCGCGTTCGGTGGGGTACAGGTTGAGATCCAGCACGTTGTCCAGGCCCCGCATGGCGAGATGCACCGTCCGCCTGAGCTTCGCCTCGTCCACCCCCTGTGGGCTGAGGTGACGGGCGAGGTTGATGCTGGCGAGGTTACACACCGCTACCTCCTCCGGGGAGGTGGGCAGGTGCACCTCCGTGCACAGATTGCTGGAGTGGATGGCACCCGGCAGCATGCTCCGGGCGTTGCTGGCGTCCTTGAAGGCCAGCCACGGGTGACTGGTCTCCTGCAGGGTGGCGAGGATCTCCCGGAAGAGGTCCCGGGCTCCCACCACCCGCCAGGCGGATGGAGGGATGGGGCCGCTCTGAGCGTCCAGGACCCTCGCGCGGTAGGCCTCCCGGAACGCTTGGCCCCACAGCTCTGGAAGCTCGGGAGTGTACTGGGGGTCGAAGAGGTACCAGGGCTCGTCCCGCTCCACCCGGTCCAGGAACTCGTCGGGGACCCACAGCGAGGTGTTGAGGCTATGGGCCCGCAGGTAGGGGTCTCCGGCGTTCTTCTTCAGGTCCAGGAAGGCGCGGATCTCCAGGTGCCAGGGCTCCAGGTACACCGCCAGGGTCCCACGTCTGCGGCCACCCTGGCTGATGGCCTTGATGAGGGCGTCGAACATGTGCACGAAGGGGACGATGCCGGAGCTGGTCCCGTTGATGCCGCGCACCGGGGAGCCGGCCGCCCGAAGCTTGGTGACCGATGCACCGATCCCGCCCGCGTACTTTGCGATCTGCCCGAACTCTACACAGGACCGGAGGATGTCGTCCATGGAGTCCTGTACGTCCGAGAGGTAGCAGCTGCTGAGCTGGTGGTGCGGGGTGCCCGCGTTGAACAGCGTGGGGGTGCTGGGCAGGTAGTCGAGCTGGCTTGTGGCGTGGTAGAACCTCAGTGCCCAAAGCTCCGGCTGCTCCTCGCGCAGGCTCAGGCCCATGGCGACCCGCAGGAACAGGAACTGGGGCAGCTCCAGCAGCCGGCGTGTGGTGGGCTCCCGCACGAGGTAGCGGTCCAGTAGGGTGCAGAGTCCTACTAGGGGCAGGAGCGAATCGCGTCCGGGCTCGAGGGCACGGGCAAGAAGGGTGGTGTCCATGCGGAGCAGCCGCTCGTCCAGGGCTCCGCAGCGCACACTCTGGCGGAGGAACTCCACGAAGGCCCGGCGGTACGCTTCCGGTTCGGGCTCCGGTGTGCCGAGGACCTCCCGGTACAGCCGCCGCAGCACTAGGCGTGCCGCGAGCCGCTCGTACGCCGGCTCCTCGTGGACGCGGCCGCAGGCGGCCTGCAGCGCGGCCGACTCCACGTCCGCCTCTGCCGCGCCACGGACCGTGGGATCCTGCCACAGCCGGCTCAGCAGCTCGGGCCCGCGGGGGAGGCCTGCGGCGACGCGGTCCAGCCAGGACAGGGAGAGGAGTGCTGCCATCGCGCACCTCCGTCCGGTGGTGTGGCCCGCGGGCCAAAGGGAGAAGAGGACGGAGGCGCCGACCTCAGACGGGAAGCGCCGTTCCGCACCGCCCCGCTCCACGAGGGCACGCGGACCCAGCCGAGCCGGCAGGTCTTCGGACTCGGGTTCCTCCGAGCCGGACGCCTTCCCGGACACGAAGTCCAGTGGCCTTCTGTCCAGCCCGTCCCCCTCACCGCGGCGGGCCCGTCCCGGAATCGCGCCCACAGGCGCTACACCGGCGTTCCCTTTTCACCCCAGTGGGGACCGGCTCGGCACTACATATTGGGTTCGACGGCCATCTTGGGCCATACATCTGGGGCTGTCAAGGGAATCCACGCTTCGATTCCCGGGGCGGTCGGGAGGCGACGGTGGGGCTCGCGGCGTAGGTTTCTGTGGAGGTGTCGGCGATGGCTTACTATCTGGTGCGCGCGCGTCCCCGGCCTGAAAGGCTCGCCGAGCTCAGCCGCAGGCTCTCAGCAGGCGAGTTCGGGTCCATGCGGCCGTTTGGCAACGCGCTCACCCATTCGCTCCTCCAGGCCCGCCTCGACCCCGACACAGGTGAGGCGGTGTGGGAGGAAGAGGACTACTGCACCCCACCCCTCGCCATGGAGCGAGCCGCGGTGCTCGACCGGTACTTCGACGCGCTGCGGGTGGAGCCGGTCCGGAAGGGCGAGGGCTGGTCGCGGGTCCATGACCTGCCATCTCTGTGGACGCAGCGAGGCGCGGGGTGACCGCGGGCAGGCTCAAAGTCCAGGTTCGGCCCGTGACGCGGAGCACGTGGCCTGACCTGGAGGCGCTCTTCGCGCGGGAGGGATACCCGCGGTGGTGCTGGTGCATGTGGTGGCGCACGAGCCGCGCGGAGTTCGAACGCCTGTGCACCGCAGGCCGAAAGGCCGCTCTGAGGCGCCTCGTGGACTCCGGCATCCCGGTGGGCGTCCTCGCGTACGCGGACGGTGAACCGGTGGGCTGGTGCTCTGTGGCGCCCAGGGAGACGTACCCGGCGCTCGAGCGGTCGCGCAAGCTCCGGCGTGTGGACGAGACCCCCGTGTGGTCCGTGACGTGCCTGTACGTGGCCAAGCCCTTCCGCGGACAGGGCGCGGTGGACCGGTTGCTGCGGGCGGCGGTTCAGTACGTGCGGGCTCAGGGAGGGACGGTGGTGGAAGCGTACCCGCACGTGCGGCCTCCGGGCGGCAGGGCGAGCGACGCGTACATGGGGCTCCTCTCCACATTCCTCCGGATGGGCTTCGTCGAGGTCGCCCGCCCCTCCCCGGACCGGAGCGTCGTCCGGTACACGGTTCGGCGTGGCGCGGCCAGGCGCCAGGAGGCGGTGCAGCCCCGGTGAAGGTGCAGTACACGTGTCAAGCGTGCGGCTACCGCTCGCCCCGGTGGCTCGGGCGGTGCCCGAACTGCGACGCGTGGAACACCCTCGTGGAGGAAATCGAGCTCCCGCACCGCCCGCGGGCCACGAGGCAGGCGAAACCCACCCCGCTCCCTGAAGTCGCGCCCCTGCCGGAGGAGCGCTGGCCCACCGGGATCGGCGAGCTGGACCGGGTGCTGGGTGGTGGGTTCGTCCCGGGCTCGCTCGTCCTGGTGGGTGGCGACCCGGGCATCGGCAAGAGCACCCTCGCCCTGCAGGCCGCGTTCCGGCTAGCGGAGTCCGGCCGTCGGGTGCTGTACGTGGCCGGCGAGGAGTCCGCGCAGCAGACCCGCATGCGGGCCGAGCGGCTCGGCGCGCTGTCCCCCGAGGTGTGGGTGGTGGCCGAGACCGACCTGGAGGTGGTGCTGGGCGCGGCGCGCAACCTCCAGCCAGCCCTCCTGGTGGTGGACAGCGTCCAGACCGTCTACCGGCCCGACGTCCCGAGCTCGCCGGGCAGCGTGGGGCAAGTGCGGGAGTGCGCTTCCGCGCTGCTGCAGCTGGCGAAGTCTGAGGGCGTGGCGGTGCTGCTCGTGGGCCACGTCACCAAGGAGGGGATGCTGGCAGGGCCCAAGGTGCTGGAACACCTGGTGGACACCGTGCTGTACTTCGAGGGCGAGCGCCACCAGGCGTACCGGGTCCTCCGGGCCACCAAGAACCGGTTCGGGTCCACCAACGAGATCGGGGTGTTCGAGATGCGCGGGAGTGGCCTCGTGGAGGTGCCCGACCCCTCCGCCGCCTTCTTGAGCCAGCGCCCGGAGCGGACGCCGGGCGCGGCCGTGGTGTGTACCGTGGAGGGCAGCCGGCCGCTGTTGGTGGAAGTCCAGGCGTTGGTGAACCCGGCGGCCTTCGGGACGCCCCGGCGGGCCACCTCCGGAGTGGACCCCAACCGGCTGCTGTTGCTCCTGGCGGTGCTCGAGAAGCACGTGGGGCTTGCGTTCTCGCAGGCGGACGTGTACGCGAACGCCGCGGGTGGGGTTCGGGTGGAAGAACCCGCGGCGGACCTGGGCGTGGCGCTGGCGGTGGTGTCCTCGTACCGGACCCTGGCCCTGGACAGCCGGACGGTGTTCTGCGGGGAGCTCGGACTGGGGGGCGAGGTGCGGGCGGTGCCGCACCTGGGCCGGCGCCTCGGCGAGGCCCGCAAGCTCGGGTTCGGCCGCGCCCTCGTGCCGAGCGGGAACACCGGCGTCGAGGCCGACGGCTTGGAAGTCGTCCCTGTGGGTACGGTGGCCGAGGCCCTGGACCGCGCCCCGTGGTGCTAGACCACCCCAAAAATCGCGTAGGCGATTCTTAGGGACCCCAGTCCAATGGCATGCTCCTAAGCCCGCGAGCGTCCGCCGTATACTGGGCTCGAAATGGCTTCCGAGGGCCGGACCGCACGCCGCCTTGCCGCATGGGCCGGGGCGGTGGTGGGCGCCGCGCTAGGGGTACAGGTGGCGGTGGCGCTCGCGCCGTTCGTGCCGCTGCGCGGGTGGCCGCAGGTGGGTGCGGAGGTGGCGGCGGCGCTCGTCGGCGCCACGGTGGGGGGGCTGCTCGCACCGCCGCTGTGGGCCGCGTTCGTGCGGCTCATGGCGCGGGTGCTGGCCTGGCTCGGCCGGGTCCCGTGGCGCGACGTGGAGATCGGGCTCGCGGGCTCCCTAGTGGGTCTGCTGGTGGCCACCGCGGTGGGCTACCTGCTGTCCGGCATCCCGGTCATCGGAGGGTACCTGAGGGCCGCAGCGCTGGTGGTGTTCGGCTACCTGGGGCTGCAGTTCGCGCTGCAACGCAGGGAGGACGTGGCAGCCCTTCTTGAGCGCGGCCGCCGCGTCCGGGGACCGGCCAAGGTGCTGGACACGAGCGCCATCATCGACGGGCGCATCGCGGACGTGGCCAGGGCGGGCTTCCTCGAGGGGCCCTTCCTGGTCCCACGGTCGGTGCTGCGGGAGCTGCAGAACATCGCGGACTCCCCCGACCCGCTGCGCCGCGCCCGGGGCCGGCGCGGCCTGGACGTCCTTCAGCGGCTGCAGACCGAAGGCCACGCGGTGCAGGTGGTGGAGGACGACGGGGACGGGGAGGTGGACGAGCGGGTGGTGCGGCTGGCACGGTCCGCCAGGGCGTCCGTGGTCACCACGGACTTCAACCTAAACCGGGTGGCGCAGCTCCAGGGGGTGCGCGTGCTCAACCTGAACGACCTCGCCGCGGCCCTGCGGCCCGTGGTGCTGCCGGGTGAAGAGGTGACGGTCCAGCTGCTGCGCGAGGGGAAGGAACCGGGCCAGGGCGTGGGTTACTTGGAGGACGGCACCATGATCGTGGTGGAGGGTGGCAAGCCGCTGGTGGGCTCCGTGGTGGACGCGGTGGTCACGAGCGTGCTGCAGACCTCCGCGGGCCGGATGGTGTTCGCCCGACCCAAACAGGAGGTCGCGGCCCGGCGCACAGGACCGGTGTCCTCGGGGTGAAGGCGAAGGCGCAGCGTCCCCGGGTGGCCGCGGTGATCGCCGCGGCAGGCCGTAGCGCGCGCATGGGCCAGGGCACCCCGAAGGTGCTGCTGTCGTTGCACCAGGTCCCGGTCATCGTGCGGTCCATCCTGCCCTTCCACCACAGCGCCTGGGTGGACGAGATCGTGGTGGTGGCCACCGAGGCGTCCATCGAGCGGGTGCGGGAGCTGGTGGGCCGCTACGGACTCGGCAAGGTGTCCGCGGTGGTGGCCGGAGGGCTGAAGCGGCAGCAGTCCGTGGCCCTGGGACTGCGGGCGGTGGGGAGCTGCGACCTGGTGCTGGTGCACGACGGAGCCCGCGCCCTGGTGACCGCGGACATCATCGAGCGGGTGCTGGAGGCGGCGCAGGAGCACGGCGCCGCGGTCCCCGCGATCCCGGTGCGCGACACCATCAAGCGCGTGGACGGGGAGCGCGTGGCGGAGACGCTCAACCGCGACGAACTGCGGGCGGTGCAGACTCCCCAAGCCTTCCGGTACGCGCTGCTGGTGGAGGCCCACGAGCGGGCCCGCTCAGACGGGTTCTACGGCACCGACGACGCGACGCTGGTGGAGCGGCTGGGCCACCCGGTGGTGGTGGTGCCAGGCAGCCCGGAGAACCTGAAGATCACGACCCCCGAGGACCTGGCCATCGCGGAGGCGCTGCTGCAGTGGCGGGAAGGGTGAGGGTGGGGATCGGCTACGACGTGCACCCCCTCGCCCAGGGCCGGCGGCTGGTGCTGGGCGGGGTGGAGATCCCGCACGAGCGCGGGCTCGCGGGCCACAGCGACGCGGACGTGCTCGTCCACGCGGTGATGGACGCCGTCCTGGGCGCGTGCGGGCTGCCGGACATCGGGACCCTGTTCCCGCCCGACGACCCCCGTTACCACGGCGCGGACAGCCTGGCGCTGCTGGACCAGGTGGTGGCCCGGGCCCGGGAGCACGGCTGGGCCGTGGGTCAGGTGGACTGCGTGGTGGTGGCGCAGCGGCCCCGCATCGCGGAGTACGTCCCGCGCATGCGGAGCACCCTGGCGGCGCGGCTGGGGCTCACGCCGGACGCGGTGGGGCTCAAGGCCACCACCCCGGAGGGGCTGGGTGCGCTGGGCCGCGAGGAGGGGATCGCGGCGTTGGCGGTGGCCCTGGTGGAGCGGGAGGACTGACGTCAGGAGGGCGGACGTGCCGCTGTACGTGACCAACACCCTCACGCGCCGGAAGGAGCGCTTCGAGCCCTGGGAGCCGCCGGAGGTGCGGATGTACGTGTGCGGGGTGAACCTGCACGGCCCGGCGCACGTGGGGCACGCCCGCAGCTACGTGTTCTTCGACGTGGTGCGCCGACACCTGGAGTGGTCGGGCTACCGGGTCCGGCACGTGCAGAACTTCACCGACATCGAGGACAAGATCATCGCCCGCGCCCAACGGGAGGGCCGCACCCTGGAGGACCTCGCCCGGGAGTACATCGAGCGGTTCCTGCGGGAGATGGACGCCTTGAACGTCCTACGGGCCCACCACTACCCCCGGGCCACGGAGGCCATTCCCGAGATGGTGCGGATCGTGGAGGGCCTCCTGGCCAAAGGCCACGCCTACGTGGTGGACGGGGACGTGTACTTCCGGGTGACCTCAGACCCCGACTACGGAAAGCTCTCGGGCCGGTCCCTGGAGGAGCTGCAGGCGGGCGCGCGGGTGGAGGTGGACCCCCGCAAGGAGCACCCCATGGACTTCGCCCTGTGGAAGGCCGCCAAGCCCGGCGAGCCTTCTTGGCCGAGTCCGTGGGGGCCGGGCCGGCCGGGCTGGCACATCGAGTGCTCGGCCATGTCCATGGCCTACCTCGGCCCGCGGCTGGACGTGCACGGGGGCGGGGAGGACGTGATCTTCCCCCACCACGAGAACGAGATCGCCCAGAGCGAGTGCTTCACCGGCCAGCCCTTCGTCAAGTACTGGCTGCACAACGCCCACCTCCGCATGGAGGGCCAGGCCGAGCGGATGACCCGCTCGCTGGGCAACGTGGTGTGGATCGCAGACGCGCTCGCGCGCTACCGCCCGGACGGGATCCGGCTGTTCCTGTTGAGCTCCCACTACCGAACGCCCATGACGTGGCGCGACGACGCCGTAGCGGGCGCGGACCGCGCCGCATCCCACCTGCGGGCCGCGGTGGAGGCCGCGGAGACCCTGCTGCGCCGCACAGCGCCCTCGGGCCGCGCCTCAGGCCCCGCCCTCCAGCTACGGGAGAAGACCGCCCGGGTGCGGGCGGCGTTCCGCTCCGCGCTGGACGACGACTTCGACACCCCGGGGGCCATCGCGCACCTGCACACCCTCGCCGCGGAGGTGAACCGGCTCGCGGACGGGATCGCCAAGCAACTGCCGGAAGCCGGACGTCCGGAGGACGCCGTGGAGGCCGTGGCCGAGGCTAGGGACACCCTGCGGGAGCTCGCGGGCGTGCTGGGCCTGAGGCTCGCCGAGCCGGTCCCCGCGTCCGTGGCCCAGGCCCTGCGGAGGCTGCTGGAGGAGGAAACCGCCCTGCGGGACGTGGACGGCCAGGGCCCCCCTGAAGCTGTGCTGGACCGCATCCTCGAGGCGCGGCAGCGCGCCCGGGAGCGCCGTGACTTCGCCACCGCGGACCGGATCCGAAGCCGCCTCGCAGAACTCGGGGTCTCGGTGGAGGACTACCCGGGCGGTAGCCGGTGGCGGGTCCGGGACTCTTAGGATCCCGAGCGCCCCGGAGTTGCGTACCCAGAGTGGAGGTGGTCGGGTGGCGTCCGGCGGGAGCGGCGTGACCAGCCCTGAGCGCGCGGGCGACGGCTCTTTCCTCGTGGAGGGCCGCAACCCGGTGCGCGAGGCGCTGCGCGCCGGGCAGCCGGTGCGCAAGGTGCAGGTGTCCCGCACCGCGCGGGTCGTGGGCACCCTGGCGGAGATCGTGCGCGAAGCCCGCAGCCGTGGGGTGCCCGTGCAGTTCGCGGACCCGCACCACCTGGACGCGGTCTCCGCGACCGGTGCCCACCAGGGCGTGGTGGCCTGGCTCGGCGTCCGTCCCCTCGTGGAGCTGGACGAGCTCGTGGAGCGGGCTCGCAAGGTCCGCGACCCGATCGTAGTGGTCCTGGACGGCGTGGAAGACCCGCGCAACCTGGGAGCCGTCCTCCGCACCGCGGAGGCGGTCGGTGCGGTCGGCGCCGTGATCCCCACCCGCAGAGCCGCGGGACTCTCGCCCGCGGTGGCCAAGGCGTCCGCAGGCGCGGTGATGCACCTGCCGGTGGCCGGGGTCGTGAACCTGGCCCGCGCGGTGGAGGTGTTGCGGCAAGCGGGGTTCCGTGTGGTGGCCGCAGACCCGTCCGCCGCGCGCGCCTACGACGAGGCCGACCTGGACCCTCCGGTGGCCCTCGTGGTAGGCGGCGAGGGCCGCGGCGTGCGGCGGCTCGTGCGGGAGCGGTGCGACGAGGTGGTCCGGATCCCGATGAAGGGCAAGGTGCAGTCCCTCAACGCTTCGGTGGCGGCCGGGATCCTCCTGTACGAGGTGGCAAGGCGCCTACGGGCGCGGGAGCGGGAGAGCCTCCGTTGAGGCGCTGGGTCTGGGTGCCGTTGGTGTGCGCAGGGGCGGTCCTGGCCGTGGCGGCCTGGGACGAAGCGCACCACGCGGGCCGGGTGCACCGGGGCGTGTGGGTGGAAGACGTCCCGGTGGGGGGCCTGGACGTGGACGTGGCCCGGGATCTCGTGCTGCGCCGGGCGCGGGCCGAGGAACGCCGGCTGGTGGTGGTACGGGCCGGGGACCACACGTGGTCCAAGACGGCGGGCGCGCTCGGCCTCACGGTGGACGCAGCCGAGGCGGTCGAGGCCGCCTACCGGGTGGGCCGGGAGCCAAACCCCGTGGAGCGCGTGCGACAGCGGCTGAGCCTCCGTCACAGCGCGGTGCGAGTACCCCTGCGCCGGTCCGTGGATGAAACAGAGCTCGTGAACTTCCTGAGAACGGTCTCTTCCGCGGTCCGACGCCCCGCACGGGATGGCCGCCTGGAGGTGTCCGGGGGGCGGGTCGTGGTGGTGCCGGGCGAGGCGGGTGTGGAGCTGGACCCGGTCGCGCGCCCGGTCCTGCGCCGGGTGTTGGTGTCGGGCGCGCGGGAAGCCGTCCTGCCGCTCCGCGCCGTACAGCCGACGTGGACCGCGCAACGGCTGGAAGCCCTGGGGATCCGCGAGCCCGTGGCCACGTTCACCACGCGCTTCCCCCGCGACCCGGACCGCACCCACAACATCGCCCTCGCCGCGGCGCGGCTCCGCGGGCTCCTGCTGCTCCCAGGACAGGTGCTGTCGTTCAACCGCGCGGTGGGCCCACGCACCAAGGTCGCCGGGTTCCGGGAAGCCCCGGTGCTGGTGGACGAGGAACTGGTCCCGGGCGACGGGGGAGGGGTCTGCCAGGTCTCGTCCACGCTGTTCAACGCGGCCCTCCTAGCAGACCTCGCCGTGGTGAGCCGCGCCAACCACACCCAGCCCGTGGCCTACCTCCCGGTGGGCCGGGACGCCACGGTGGTCTATGGGCTTCTGGACCTGCAGGTGCGCAACGACGGCCCGCCGCTGCTCCTGTGGACCGAGGTTTCGGGAGACCGGGTCACCGCGAGCTTCTGGGGCCCTGCGCGGCCCCGGCGGAGGGTGCGCTTGCTGGTGACCGACGTACAGGTGCTGCCGCCGCCGGAGGGCGAGGTGGTGCGCACGGACCCGCGTCTCGCGCGCGGGGAGGTGAAGGTGCTGCCGCCCAGGCCCGGCTACCGGGTCACCACCGTCCGGGAGGTTTGGGAGGGTGGGACCCGGGTGCGGCGGGAGGTGGTGGCGCGGTCCCTGTACCGGCCGGTGCCGCGGACGGTGAAGGTGGGGACCGGCGATCTGGCGAGTTTTCCCGCGCCGCGTCCTTGACCCGGCGGATAGACGGTCTCTATAATCTGCTTAGTTTTTCGGCGATCGAATCGGCCCAGCGCGGAGGCGATGCCGGTGGCGGTTGCGCGGAAGGAAGCGGCGACCCCGTACCCCGAAATGATGGACGAGGACCTAGTGGAGGCCGCCAAAGCCGGTGACGATCGCGCTTCGGAGTTCCTGATCCACAAGTACCGCAACTTCGTCCGCGTCAAGGCCAAGGCCTACTTCCTGATCGGCGCCGACCGCGAGGACATCATCCAGGAGGGCATGATCGGCCTGTACAAGGCCATCCGGGACTTCCGGCGGGACAAGCTCAGCAGCTTCCGGGCGTTCGCGGAGCTGTGCATCACCCGGCAGATCATCACCGCCATCAAGACCGCCACCCGCCAGAAGCACATCCCCCTGAACTCCTAC